>CALXZB010000004.1 GCA_944393125.1 uncultured Clostridia bacterium
AATTTTTAAAACAAAAAATCCAACTCTTATCGAGCTGGATTTTTTGTTTTTTGGGCTCCTATTTCAGGACACCCTCTTTTTTATCCTTGTTGTAATTCTGTTTTTACAGTTTGAAGTTCTGTTACTGTAGCTTTTTGTGCGGGTTTATAATATCCTTTTGCATTTGCTATTTTAAATAATTCATATTGAAAACATTCATCATTATTTCTTATTTGTTGAAATGTTTGTCTTAATTGCATATTTTCTGTTTCAGAGATTGCTGTTTGATAAGCACTTAAATCTGCTTTTACATTTCCTAAAATATCATTTACCATTGTTTTCTCATTCATAATTAACTCTCCTTTACTAATTATTTAAGAAATTCATTAATTTTTGTTTTGTATTTAATGCATCTTGTGCTGATTTTGTAAACATTTGCTTAATTTGAGCATCTTGTACTTGTTCTGCATATGTGGTTAATTTTTGATATGCAGTTTCATGTGTCCCAATTAAATGTCTTAAATGTTGTAATTCAACTTGTGTTAAATCTGCCATAAAAATCATCCTTTCTTTTCTTGTTTGTCATAGTTTATGTAGATTTAAACTTTTTATACAAAACATATAAAAACAAATGCAATAAATATTAAATTATTAGTAATCGTTTTTTATATAATTTCTAAATTAGCAAATTTTGCCATCAAACGCTTATGTCCGAATTTATCAAAATTAATATCTACTTTCAAGTCTGTACCTTCTGGTTCAACATAATTAATTGTACCTTCTCCAAACTTTTTGTGATAAACTCTAGTTCCAGATTGGTATGCAGAAAAATCAACTGTTTGATTTGTAGCTTTTTTATTTATATTATTTAAGAAACTTTCTGCTGTCCTAAATGCAAACCCTGTTTCAGAATTCTTTGTATTTGTTGAGCTTGCTACTGCGTATTGTGGTTCAGTAATTTTATAAGTTTTTATATTTCCATTATTTTTATTACCATAACTCCAAGTATACCCACTATCTGAGAATTTATCTTCTTTATTTTGAGAAATTTTGCCTATGCATATATCATCATATCCATCTAGCAATTCTTTTGGAATTTCCTGTAAAAACCTTGATGGTGGGTTATGTGTTGTTGAACCAAATGTTGTACGTTGTTTACTGTTTGTTAAAAATAAGTTTTCTTTTGCTCTTGTTACTCCTACATAACATAATCTTCTTTCTTCTTCAAGTTCTTTTTGTTCTCCAATTGATTTATATCCTGGGAAAATTCCTTCTTCCATTCCAACTAAAAATACTACTGGAAACTCAAGTCCTTTGGCACTGTGTAAAGTCATTAGTGTAACTGTTTCTTCTGTTTCTTCCATATTATCCAAATCACTTGACAATGTAATTCCCTCTAGGAAATCACTTAAATTATTTTCAGCAAACTCTTTTTCAAATTCCATTGCAACTGTCAAAAATTCATCCAAATTTGCAATCCTATTTTCTGCTTCAATAGTATTTTCATTTTCAAGTGCCCTTGTATAACCTGTATCTTTTAAAATCTTTTTTATTAGTTCTGAAATAGTAAGTTGATCTTTTTTATTAATAATATCTTCCATACAACTAATAAATTCCCTTGAATTTAGATATACTCTATTTAATCCGTATTGATCTGCATTTTTAATAATTTGGTACATTGACACATTATTTTGTTCAGCAATTTGTGCAATGTTGTCTAAGCTAGTTTTCCCTATTCCTCTTTTAGGTTCATTTATAATCCTATTTAAACTTAAATTATCTGATGTATTTTGTACTAGTCTTAAGTATGAAATTATATCTTTTATTTCTTTTCTTTCATAAAATTTTAAACCACCTATAATTTTATATGGTATGGCTTCTCTTCTTAATATTTCCTCTATTGCTCTAGATTGTGTATTCATTCTATATAAAACTGCAAAATCAGAATATTTATATTTTTCTTCTCTTCTTAGATGTTCTATTTGTTCTGCAATATATTTTCCTTCATCATATTCATTATCTGCTGAAAATACTTTTGGTAAATTTCCAGTTTCATTTTCCGTCCATAATTTTTTATCATATTTTACTTCATTATTTTTTATAACTGCATTTGCAACTTTTAAAATATTTCCTGTGCATCTGTAGTTTTGTTCTAACTTTATTATTTTAGTTCCTGGAAAATCTCTTTCAAAGTTTAAAATATTTGAAATATCTGCACCACGAAAACTATATATTCCTTGATCATTGTCTCCTACTGCTGTAATGTTTCCATGTTTAGAAGCTAACATTGTTACTAATGTAAATTGAGATTTATTTGTATCTTGATATTCATCTACTAAAATATATTGAAATTTATTTGAATAATATTCTAATACATCAGGATTTTCCATTAGTATTTTAATTGTATAGTTAATTATATCGTCAAAGTCTATTGCATTATTTTCTTTTAATCTTTTTTGATATAAAGCATATACATTTGCAATTTTCTCTTTTCTAAAGTCTCCATGTGCTTTTAATGTATAACTATCTGGTTCTATCATATCATTCTTTGCATTACTTATTTCTGCTGATATTGATTTATCATTTAGTAATTTATCATCTATTTCAAGTTCTTTCATACATTGTTTTATTAATGTCTTTTGATCTGTTGAATCAAATATTATAAATGATGTTTCAAAACCTATTCTATCTATAAATTTTCTTAAAATTCTTACACATATAGAATGAAAAGTTCCTATCCACATGTCTTTTCCTGCATCTCCAATAAGTTTTTCTATTCTCTCTTTCATTTCATTTGCAGCTTTATTAGTAAATGTTATTGCTAGTATATTCCATGGTAATGCTTTTTTTTGTTCCATTATATAGGCTATTTTATGTGTAAGTACTTTTGTTTTTCCGCTTCCTGCACCAGCTATTACCAAGCATGGTCCTTCTGTGTTTATTACTGCTTCATATTGTTTGTCATTTAGTCCTTCTAATATATTATTCATTATTTTTTCCTTTCTTTATTCAAATATTTGTTTGTATTTTACTATATTTTCTTTTAAAATGCAATATTTTTTTGTTTTAATTTACAATTTTTCTAATTTATAACAAGCCCTAATTGTTAAACTTATTTTTGTTTAATAATTAAGGCTTGTTTCAAAACTCGCATATTTCTTTTATATGTTAATTTTCAATATTTCTCATTTCTTCTAATCCTAACAAATATAGATATACAAAAGCTGGAATTTTTACAATTTTTTTCCCAGATTTTAATGATATTATGTCATAGTCATCTATATTCTTAGTTATTACGAACAGTCTATCTCTTTCACCTTGTTTTTGATATATTGGGTTATCTTGTTTGATTGTACTATTTTCTCTATATTTTACTTCTACATACATATTTTCCTTAACCGAATTTGTAATTATATCTATCTCCTTATTTGTTTTTCCATCTCTATAATACCCCATTGTACCTGTAGTATTTTGAATGTATGTATGCATATGCCTATATACTGCTGTTTCAACTATATATCCCATCTCTATTGAATCTGTTTGTATATCATCTTTCATTAATACAGCATTTCTCAATGCACTATCTGCAATGTAAATTTTAGGCTTACCCTTTAACATTTTAGTTCCAGTTGCATTTAATTGTTCACTAACATATATCAAGTTTGCACTTTCTAAGTATTTTATATAATCTTGTATGGTTGGTACAGTTACTCCCTCTAAATTTTGACTCATTGTGGTATAATTTATTATATTTGATGATTCAAAACATAAATATAAAAATACTTTCTCGAGTATACTAATGTTTCTAATTCCAAACAATTCAGGCATATCTCTTTTTAATACCTTATCTACAATATCTTCTCTTAATATTCTTTGGGCTAGATTATCATCTTTAGATAATGCCAATTCAGGAAAACCTCCTAATGTTAGATATCTGTTGAAATGTTTTTTTATTGGTTCTAATATATTTACTATTCGTGCAAGTTCTTCTAGATTCATTTTTTCTAAGTTATTTACCGAAAATGTTTTAGGTATTTGTTTATTAATTTTTTCTATGTTTTTATAATTTTCAGAAATATTAGATATTATTTCATTAAAAAGTTCCCTATTCTTTTCTTTGCTCATCTCTTTTTTCTTGAGTTTATCTTTTATTCCTTGTGGTAGATTCTTTATTCCCTCTATAAGAGCATCTGCATTTAATTCTGACTTTTCTTCCACTAATCTACAATATTCATAAAAAGATAATGTTGGTACTGTTATTGTTTTCCATCTTCCGACACCACTCTCTGTAATTCCTCTTTCTATTAGTGGACTTGCACTTCCAGTTGCTACTATATTCCAATTTTTGTATTGATCGAAAAATACTTTAAGCCAATTATTCCAATCTTTTGCATACTGAATTTCATCTAAAAAAACATATATTTGACTGTCTACTGCAAAATTATTTATATATATATCCATTATCTTGTCTAATGTTCCAAATTTTAATATTGGATTGTCTAATGTTAAATATAAAATATTTTTTTCGTTTATTCCTTTCTCTAATAATTTTTGAATTAGCTGATACAATATTGTTGTTTTTCCAACCCTTCTTGCTCCAGATAATACAATAAATCTTCTTACAGTTTTATTTACTATAATTCTTTCTGCTTCATAATAAGCAGTTCTTTTCATTTCTTTTAAATATTCTTTTGGTATTTGACCGCTTTTCCACCAAGGGTTATATGCATTTAGAATTTTTAATACTTGTTCTTCATCAAAAATTGCCATCTTTTCCCCTCCTTATATATAATATATACCATATTTTTTATTTTGTCAAGAAAAATACAAAGTATAGTTTGTATTTTTTCGACTTTTTTCTAAATTATGTTCTTTTTTCTATCAAAAAAACTCCTTTAATACATAGTTTTCCTATATTTTAAAAGAGTTTTTATTTTATTCTTCTTCACCTTTAAGTTTTTCTGCTCTATCTGCTGCAATTAAATTATCTACCATTTCGTCAATATCTCCATTTAGGAAATTCTCCATTTGGAATATACTCATTCCTATTCTATGGTCTGTAATTCTTCCTTGTGGATAATTATAAGTACGAATTTTTTCACTTCTATCTCCACTACCAACTTGTGTTTTTCTAGCATTTGCAATTTCTGAGTCTTGTTTTTCTTTTTCTATATTATATAATCTAGAACGTAACATCTTCATAGCATATTCTCTATTTTGTAATTGTGAACGCTCTGTTTGGCATTCAACTACTATTCCTGTTGGTTCATGTATAAGCCTTACTGCTGATGATGTTTTGTTAACATGTTGTCCTCCTGCACCAGAAGCCCTAAATACTTCCATTTTAATATCAGCTGGATTTATTTCAATTTCTACATCTTCTACAACTGGTAATACTGCTACAGTAGCTGTTGATGTATGTATTCTTCCACTACTTTCTGTATCTGGAACTCTTTGCACTCTGTGTACACCACTTTCAAATTTTAATCTACTATAAGCTCCTTTTCCTGTAATCATAAATGATATTTCTTTATATCCACCTAGTTCTGTGGCATTTTCATTTAATATATCTATTTTCCAATGCTTTCTTTCTGCATACATTGAATACATTCTAAATAATGTTCCTGCAAATAATGCTGCTTCTTCTCCTCCAGCTCCTCCACGAATTTCACATATTATATTTTTATCATCATTAGGGTCTTTTGGAATTAATAAAGTTTTTAGTTCATCTTCAATTTGTGGAAGTTTTTCTTTAGCTTCATAATAATCTATTTCTGCTAGTTCTTTTAATTCTTTATCTTCCATCATTTCTTTAGCATCTTCCATTCTTTGTTTTTCTTTTTTATATTCTCTATATTTTTGAACTACTTCTTCTATTGAACCATGCTCTCTTATTAATTTTTGCCATTCTGCTTGGTTTGCAATTATTTCTGGATCACTTATCATTTTAGTTAATTCTTCATATCTGTTTTCTACCACTTCTAATTTGTCAAACATAAATCTTCTCCTTTTTCATAAATTCGCTTTATATTATACTATATATTACCACTTTTTTCAAGTAATTCATAATAAATTAGTTTTCTTCCGTTTTGAATCTAATAATTTTTTATTCTAATTCTTCTCCCTCTTCATTCCAAAAAATGTCTTCTAATGTCAAAGTATCACTTTCTGGTTGAATATCAGAGTTTCTTTCTTTTTTATCACATACAAAATTCATCATTTTTTTCTTTATATCAGTTGGTCTACCCTTTAATTCTACTTTCATTATGCTTTGAGTCATTTGTTGAATTTCTTCAGGTGTTAGTCTTATCATTTTTCTTGATTTTCTTGAATATATATAAAATATTTTTTGTTCTTCGTCTTCAGCATAGATGCAAAATGAATATCTTTTTCTACCTTCATTATCAGATAATATGCATTCTTCTAAAATTGCTTGATTTTCTCCTTTAAAAAATTGTTTTTCTATTGTCACGTCATAGCACACTCTTAAAATTACTTTGTAGAGCTTATTTGCTTCTATACACCTTGTATTTCCTAATTGTTCTTGTATTCTAGAATCATTCATAAATATTTCTAACATTTCAATTGGTTTCTTACCTTCAGCTATGAGTTTCCCTGCTAAAGCCATAATATATTCATCTATGAATTTTTCACTTGTTCCTAAATTATAAACTTTTTTAAAAACTCTATCTACTGTTTCTCCATCTAATATTTGTATTGAAACTCCGTTTTCAACTTTGTTTCCATGTCTATTTCTTCCAAAAGTTTTTGGTTTAGATTTTGTCTGTAATCTCATTAAATCATTTTGAATATCAACTTCTATAAATTTTCCATTTGATAGTTTTACTAGTGGACATATATGTTCTTGACTTTTACTTGATGTTTCTCTAAATATTTCATTATTACCTGCTTTTATTTCATACCCCATTCCACGTTTTTGATATATTATCTCATACCCAAATTGTGTAGCCACATATCCAAATAATTCAGCCATTGTAATACATATTAGCTTTCTTTTTACTTTTTCCTGTGGCTTTTGTGCTTCTCTTTTTGCTAATTCATATATTTTTTCTTGTGTTTTGCTATCGCCCCATAAATATTTTTCATCAAATGATATATGTCTTGCAACTTCTTTTTCAATAAATGCTAATCTTTCAATTTCATCATAATCTTTTGGCATTTTTTCTTTTATATATTCTACTAATTCTTTTCTTGTTAACCTTTTTTCCATTATATTACCTCATTATAAAATTATTGTATTAAATGAAATTTTTAATTCTTCTAAAATTCTTAGTTCCCTATTAGTACATGTCAAAATAATAATTTGTCTATCTGTAAATTCATTTGTTAAAAATTTTAATATATTTTTTAGTCTTTCATCATCATAATAAGCAAATGCTTCATCCAAAATAATTGGCACTTTTTCTTTTGAAATTTCATCTAACATTGCTAGTCTTAAGGATAAATATAATTGGTCTATTGTTCCTATACTTAGTCTATCTGCTGGAATATAGTTTCCATTATCTAGTTCGACAATTAGACCTTGTTCATCATTAAAATGTAATTTACAATATTTTTCATTAGTAATTTTTGAAATATTACTTGATAATTTTTTGGTAAATATAGGACTCACATTATTCTTCATTTTTTCATATGCTCTTGATAGTAATTTTTTTGCAAGTTCTATACTTTCATTCATTTTTTCTAAATTTTCATATTGCTTTTTTAATGAATATATTTCTTCTTCAATACTTGCTATTTTTTCCATTTCTGGTTCAATATTATCTTTTTTTAATTCTAATTTATTTATTTCATTTTTAGAATTACTTATTTCATTTTCTAATAAATATATTTCTGTATTTATATTTTGCACTTTTAATAAGTTTCTTATCTCATTTTTTTCTATTTTTTCTTCATATTTTTTTATTAATATATTTTCTTCATAATTATTATTAAGGCTGTTTTCTAATTTTATTTTATTTATTTCTTCTGTTGTTTGTTTAAAAGTATTTTCATATATTTTTTCTTCATTTTCTAAACTTATTTTTTCTGAATTTATTCTTTCCAAATTTTTATTTTCATTGTCTTTTATTTCTTTTATTTTTGCCTTTAGTTTATTTTTTAAAAAAACTGAAACAATAAAATATATTGGTATAGTAAGAATAAAAATATATTTAATTATTATATTTTCTATTATTTGTGGAATAAATATAAACCATAAAACATTTAGTAATATTACTAAGCAAAAAATTATATTTAATTTTTTGTTTAATTTATTTTTTTCACTATTTTTATTAAAATCATTTTTATTATTTTTTTCTTCTAATATTCTATTATTTATTTTTTCTATTTTATTTTTTATTTCATTAATTTTATTTTTGTTTTCTTCTAGAAAATTTTCTTTAATTTTTATTTTTTCGTTTTCTAAATTATTTTTTTCTTTTAATAGTTTTATTTCTTTTAATAAATTAAATTTGTGCTCATTTTTTTCTAATTTATTTTTTAATATATTTTTTTCTTCTTCAATTTCATATTGGAAATTTTCGTATTTTTTTAATTCATTTATTATTTGTTCATTTTTTTCTAAATTTTTTGTAATAATATTTATTGGTTTTTCTCTACTTCTATCTGTACCTATTTTTTCTAATTGTATTTTATTTAATTTTTCAACTGCTTTTTTATATGAAATATTGTCCTCTCCTGTTTCTACTAAATTAGATATTTTTTGTACTAATACATTTTCAATTCCCTTTTCAAGTTTTACTTCTTGTTGCATTGCTATAGATGTTGCTAAAAACATATCTTCACTTATTTGAGTTTGTTCTATGAAAAATTCACTACCTTTGTTTTTGTCAATATTAAAATATTTTGTAATATCTTCCCCATTTGTATTAAATATCTTAGGATTTTTTTTATTAAATTCTCTATAAATTTCATATTTACTATTATCATCTAATTCATAAATTATTTTTCCAGAATATTCTTCTGAATTCCAAGGTTTATATTTTTCAAAATCTGATATATCTTTTCCTTTTTTATTTTTTGATGCACCATATAAAATATTAAGTATAAATTTTAATAATGTTGATTTTCCACTTTCATTTTTACCATAAATTATATTTAAATTTTTTTCTAAATTTATTTCTTTGTTTTTTAATTTTCCATATGAATTTATTTTTATTTTATTTATTTTCAAATAAATCCCTCCAATGTTTATTCTAATACTTCCATTCCAATTTCTAATGCCTGATCTATTATTTCATCTGTATAAGTCTTATTTTCTATTTCTTGTAATATTTCTTGTGCAAATAGTCCCTTTAATGTGTTTTCTTTTGATATTTTTTCTAAATTAAAATTTGGTTTGGTTTCATTTTTTATTTTTATTATTTGATTGTTCAATTCATATTTATATAAATCATATACATTTATTTCAAAATTTCTTTTTCCTGTTAATATTATTTTATATAATTTGTTGAATTGTATTTTTATTTCATTTATTTTTTCAATTAATTCTTCTATTGAATTTATTTCTGTACAACTAATCTCTGTTTCTACAAATTCAGTTTCATCTAATTTAATAAATTCTAACTTATTTTCAGTAGAATTAATTTCGCCTACTACCATTCCATGTTCTCCTAGTTCATCAAATCCTAAAGAAATTGTTGAACCTGGATAAATAATTTTTGAATTTTTTTCAAAATTATTTTTGTGTATATGCCCTAGTGCTACATAATTAAATCCTTTTTGTTGTAATACAGATTTTGATATTGGGTTATATTGCATATCTAATGAATTTGATCCATCTAAAGTTCCATGTAGTACTAATACATTTATTTTTTCTAGGTTTTCTATTTGTAAATTTTCTATGTTTATTGCTGAACAATAAAAATCGTCAAAGCCATACCCATATATATCAATATTTTCAAATTCAATTTTTTCAATTTGAGGGCCAAAAATATGTACATTTTCATTCCAATTAAATGTTGCATAAAATGATTTTTTTAATATTGGATCATGATTCCCTGGTGCAATAAAAATTTTAGTGTTTGATATTTCTTTAAACAAGTTATTTATATATTCTATAGTTGATTTTCTAATATGTTGATGTTCGTATAAATCTCCGGAAATAAATAAATACTCTATTTGATTTTCTTTTATATATTCTATCACTTTTTTAAATACTTTTCTTTGTTCAATTCTTCTATATTCTCCTAAATTTCCTTTATCAGATAAAGTTACAAACGGAGAATCAAAGTGCATGTCTGCTATATGTACAAATTTCATATTTTCGCCGTGTGGCTCCCTCCTTTTCTGTTATTTTATTCTATAATATATGTTCATTTTTTTCAATACTATTTACGAAAGTTTTTTCGTTTTTTTCTGTAAAAATAAAAAGACACAGTTTGTGTCTGTATCCTTTTATTCATCTATTGGTCCAAATAATTCATCAAATTTGGCTTCAAGTTCTTTTTGTAAGTCATATGTATCTTCTTTAGCAGTTTCATTTTGTTTTATATTACTTGGATTTTCTTCTATTTCTTCTTTGTTTGTACTTGTATTTTTTTCATTATCATTAATATCTTCTTCAAACATGTCATCTATTGACTGAGAATTATTGGCGTTTATTTTTTCTCCTATTTTAATTGGTTCTTTATCTTCTTTTTTAGGTTCTTCTTCAAATAAATCATCTAAAGATTCTACTTTTAAATTTTGAGCTTCTTTTTCAGATTTATCTTCTGTCCATGGGTTGTATGGATTAAATTTTCTCCAAGTTCCTCTATCTTTAACTGCTGCATCATTATGACTTATTTCTGCTCTTTTTAGTGCAGTTGCCATATTTTTGTGTTTGAAGTAATAAAATTTATTTGCTTTTACAGGTTTTATTCCTTTTTCAAATATGATACATAAATCATTATCCATTCTTCTTAATTCATCAGGTGTCATTAATGCTCTTGCCATTACTTGGTCTGATATACTTTGTCCTGTTCTATAATATTTCCTATCTTTACTTATTGAAATACTATCTCTTTCAATTGTCTTTTCTCCCAATGCTTTTGAGAAATATTCTACTGTTTTATATGAATTACTTCCTAAAAATACATGTGTATCACAGTTTCCTATAATTGTTTCATATGATTTTTCATAAACAGCTTCTAATTGGTCTAAATTTTGTAATATTACACTAAATGATATTTTTCTACTTCTTGAAGTTGATATTTTTTTATCAAAGTCAGGAACTTTTCCTATATTAGCAAACTCATCTAATATAAAATATGTTGGAACTTTTAATGCTCCTCCATTTTCATCAGCATAATTATATAATTGTTGTATCATTTGTGAGAAAAATATTGTTAATAAAAAGTCATATGCTGTATGTGTGTCTGAAGATATAACATATACTGCCGTTTTTTTGTTTCCAATGTCCTCAAAATTTATTGTGTCTGTTGATGTTAATTCTGCAATTTCTTTTGAGTCAAATTTTCCTAGTTTTGATTGCAATGTACTTAATATTGAGCTATATGTTTTTTCTGGTGCTATTTCTATTGATTTATAATTCATTCTTGCTGGATGGTCATATGGCAATTTACTTATTAATTCTGTGAGCAAATTGCTTCCACCATTTGAATTTGCAGCTCTTACTAGTTCAGCACAACTTGCTAAGTTCTGTTCTTCTTCAGGTCTTGTTGCCATTAAATAATATATCAATGCCTTTAATAGCATTTCTGCAGAATCATCCCAAAATGGGTCTGATCCTCCTCCATCTGTTTTTTGTCCTTTTACTATTGTATTAGCAATTACATCTACATCTATTTCTGATGAAATATGCATTAATGGGTTATATCCATCACTATTTTGTGGTTTTACTAAGTTTAGAACTTTTATTTCATAACCATGTTCTTTTAAATACCCTGCTGTTCTGTCATATAGTTCTCCTTTAGGGTCAGTAAATACATATGAGCCTAACATTTGATATGCATTAGGAATTGAATATGATGCTGATTTACCAGAACCAGAACCTCCGACTACTAATACATTGACATTTCCTCTTTTATCTACTGGTAAATAATTGTCTTCTGCTAATATTATTCCTTTTTTATTACTTAATATTTGATATTGCTCTCCATTTTTACTCCAATCACTAGAGCCATGTTCAAAATCTGTATATTCGTTTTTTGGTGCTGATCTTGCAACTCCTACTATAAAAAATATTGCATATATAATTGTGAATAAGCCAATATTTTTAAAATATGCTCCAAATAAATTTAAAGATACAACTTCCCCTAATCCTCCAAAAGGATTTTTTATTGTTTCAACAAATTTTGCAATTCCAGCTCCTAAATCTTTTTCTACTGATGTTGTATTAGCTCCTAATGTTATAGGCACAATTAATACTATGGCTATAAATAACCATAGTATTGCAAAAATTATAAAATACTTTTTATTTCTTCTTAATGCTCCTTCTACTTTATAATTCATATATTAAACACCTTCTCTTTTGTTTGATTAATGTGATATTCCTGTATCTTCTCTATTCATTTTAATTTTATTTACTTTTTGTCTTCGTATTTCTGCTACTTCTCTTCTTACTGCTTTTCTTTTTGCTAAAATTTCAAGAGTATTTTTTTCATATTTTCCAAATGTTATTCCTTTACTAAAATCAAGTGTAGTAGCTTCATATTTAGCTCCACAAACAAGTTCCTTTTTTTTATCATTAGGACTTGGATTTGTTGCTACTATGTATAAACTTCCTTCTCCTGCTCCTTTAGACTTTTTTGGATCTACTGTGTGACTTCCCATAGTAAATTTGCCTCCTTAAACATTACCTTTATTTTCTCTTATTTCAAAAGCGAAATAAGGCTTATTAGGTTTTAATTTGCATCTTCCCTTTACTTTATTTTCTTTTTCATCAAAATAAAGTCTAGGTTTTAATTCTTCTGTAGTTTCAGGATCTATTACACAAATATCCCTTTTCATATTTGGGGTATAATTAAATTCTTTAAATTCCTGTTCTTCTTCTGAATATAAAGTATTAAATTTGAAGGAACCTGGATTTTTTGAAATTCTTACCTCATCATCTATCAGTAATCCTGAATTTATCACTACTCTTTCTTTAGCAAATGATAAAATCACTATTTGATCACCTTCACTATGTGGCTCGTCAACAAAAAAGGTTTTTCTTCTTGATTCACCTCTTATTTCTTCAATGAAGTCCAATCTTTCAAGAGTATATTTAGGATACTCATTTAAATATTCCTCTTTTGTCTTATTTATTTGATATATTACTGTGTTTACTCCTTTAGGATCTGTTATGCTAAAATGTTTTCCTTGTAGCATATCCATATTTTTACACCTCATTTCTATGCTTTAATCCATAGACTATCTTATGTTTACGAACTCACAATATTTATTTTACTATATTTATGTAATTTTGTCAATACTTTGGCTTATTTTTAAGTATTTTAGACTCTCCTTGGATTAAATTTTGATATTTGTTTTAATCTTTTAAATATTTCTGTTTCTTCTTTTGTTAATTTTTCGGGAACTACTATTTTTATTTGGGCAATTAATTTTCCTCGTTCTCCTTTTGAATTTTTATAACCTTTTTCTGGTATTTCTATTGTTTCACCTGATTGTATTCCACTTGGTATATAAATTTGTGTTTTAGTATCATCTATTGAATTTACTTTTGCCTTTGTTCCTAAAGCCGCTTCCCATGGTGAAATTGGTACTATTGTATATAAATCTTTTCCATTTAGTTTGAATTTTTTTCCATCTTCTATATTTATTTTAATATATAAATCTCCATTTTTTCCACCATTTTTTCCGTCTTTTCCTTGGCCTATTAAGCGAATTTTTTCACCATTTTGAATCCCTTCTGGAACTTTAATTGTTATGTTTTTTATTTTTCCTTCTAAATCTTTTAATCCTATTGTTTTTTCAGCTCCGTAAAATCCATCTTCTATTGTTATATTTATTTCTGTTTCTATATTTTCTCCCTTTACAGCAGGAATCTTACTCTGTGCTAATTCTTCTTTTATATCACTATTTCCAAAAAACATTCCAAAAAATTCTCCTGCAATTTCTCCAGACGTTTTTGTTTTCTTTCTTCTATATCCTATATTATAGTTCCATGTTCTATCATACTTTTTTTTAGTAATAGGATTTGATAATATTCTATATGCTTCATTTACGTCTTTTATTTTTTCTTCTGCAACTTTATTTCCTACATTTACATCTGGATGATACTTTTTTGCTTGTTTTCTATACGCATTTTTTATTTGTTCGGCTGTTACTTTACTGTTTTCTAGCTCTAGTATTTTGTAATAATCTTTAAATCTCATTTGACGTCCTCCCAAGAATATTTTGGTACTTGAATTATATCAATTTTTGCTAAAAAAATCTATAGTTTTTGACAAATTTCGAAAAATTTCATGGCATTAGATGCTTTTACTAAAACAACATCTCCTTCTCTTAGTTCTTGGTATAGTTTTTCCACAATTTGTTCATTGTTTTTGAAGAAATAGGTCTTAATTTTAGTATTCTTAAATGCTTCTTCAAGAATATATTTTGAATTTTCTCCTGAGCAAATTAATATATCAATATTTCTTTTTGCGACTTCTTCTCCAACCTTTTTGTGTAATTCTATAGAATAATCTCCTAATTCAAACATATCTCCTAAAACTGCTATTTTTCTTTTTCCAGAATGATCTTGAAGAAATTCTAAACTTGCTTGCATTGATTCATAACTTGCATTATATGCGTCATTTATCAAAATTGCACCATTATCTAATTTTCTTATATCCATTCTTTTTTTAGTTAATTCAAACTGTGCAATTCCTTTTTTTATTTCTTCATCTTCTATACCTAATATATGTCCAATTTCTGTTGCACAAAGTGAATTGTATACAAAATGTTTTCCTCCAACTGGAACTGTAATTTCTAATTTTCCTGATTTGGTAATAGCTTCAAATGTGCTTCCATTTTCATGTAATTTTAAGTTTACCCCATTTAAATCACTTTTATTTTCAATTCCATATGTATATATTTCGATATCTTCTTTATTTTCTTCTTTCCATTTATGTAATAAGTCATTATCATTATTTATTACAACTTTTGGATGTATCATTCCTTCTAATATTTCTAATTTTGCTTTTAATATATTTTTTCTTGATCCAAGATTTCCTATATGTGATGTTCCTATATTTGTAATAACAGCTAATGTTGGTTGTGCAATTTGAGTTAACAGTCTTATTTCTCCAAAGTGATTCATTCCCATTTCAATAACTAGTGCTTCATGATCTTTTAATTTTAAAATTGTTAGTGGTAATCCTATATTATTGTTATTATTACCCTCTGTTTTTAATGTTTTGTATTTTCTTCCAACAACACTTGCAATAAGATCTTTTGTACTTGTTTTGCCTACACTTCCTGTAACTGCAATAACTGGAATATTATACTGTTCTCTTTTATATTTTGCAATTTTATATAATGCCTCTAATGTATTTTCAACCTCCAATATTACTTTGTTTGAATATTTTTCCAATTCATTTTTAGGAATATCAGTATTTTCAATAATTACTGCATCTGCACCATTATCTATGGCTTGCTTCCAAAATTTACTTCCATCAAAGTTTTCACCTTTGATTCCTATGTATATATCTCCTCTTTGAATTGTTCGTGTATCTTTTGAAAAACTTTCACATTCTAGCTCTTGATTTCCTGAGATTAATTTTCCATTTGTTATATTTAAAATATCCTTAATTTTCATATTTACCCTCCATTGTAGTTTTTACTATTATATTCTATTTTATTTATATATGCAATATTGGATATAATTTAAAAAGTTAATATTAATTACTATTTTATAAAAGTAATTAATATTAACTAATTATTTCAATATTTTTATCTAAAAACTATTGGTTATCAACTGATCTATTAGCAATTTCTATTGCTTTAGAAACTATGCTACCACACGTTTTTGAAGATACATTTTTCCAACTACCACCATCGTTTTTTACTTGATCATAAACTCCCAATTCTTTTGCTATTTCTGTTCGTAAGTTTTCAGATATTAATTTGTTTCCTCTAGACATAGATGATACTCCTTTCAAATTTAATCTGTTTTACGGACTGTTTGAAAAAAATTATTTAACTTTTTTCAAATATATTATTTGCAAACAAATCACTTTTATGTAGTAAAATTTTATAAGGTAAGGCTTTTTATACAAGCCTTACCTTATTTTCCCAAAATTATTCAACTAAAGTACCATTTTCTAAACTAGTTACTATTAAAATATCTTCTTCTTCTCCAGTTTCTGCATTTATATATGCAATAAATGTTATGTCATCAATCTTTCCTTTAAATTCATAGCAAAATTTCTCTGTTTTCCACTCTGTTGGTATTATTGCCATTCCTTCACCTGTAATTTCTATTTTATTTGTTAATTTTTCTTTCGCTTCTTCTATAGTAATTTTATTAGTTGGAATTGTTCGTTCATAATGATTATTTAAATAACCTGTTGTCTCTAGTCCTACAATTTCTCCATTGTCTAAAGCAATTTTTACTTTTATTAAATCAGCATATATTAGAACATCTCCTTGTTTATATGCATAATTTATTGTAATAAATCCATTTTGTTTAATATAATAAGTTTCTTGCATATTTTCAAAGCCTTTACTTGAAAGATATTCTTTTCCTTTTGATATTGCATCTTCTTCACTTATTTTTTCTTCTTTAACTTCTCTATTAGAATTTAGAAATACAATGTGTCCTCCTTTTTTAGATATTGAAATTCCTATTTTTTGTTCATCATTTGACGTTATTTCAAATCTATATACAGGTATGTCACCATTTTCTACATAACCATTATTTTGTATGTTTTTAATGTTATCTTTTCCTATAAAATCTTCTGCTTTTGCTTTTGCAGTTTCTTCATCTATTTCATCTCCTGTTAGTCCTCTTTTTTCACTACTTGTTAAATGTTCAGAAAATGCTCCATCATAAATTAGACCTGTATATTCATGAAAGTTTTCTTCTACTACATCAAATGTACTAACTTCTGAGATTTCACTATCTTCTGTGTTCTTCATTAAGTCATTCCATGTTAATGTTCCATTATTTAATTCAACAGACATTTCATTTAATGTATTTGATAAATCATTACTATAATTATACATTTCTTTTATTTTTTCTATGTCATCATCTGTTAATCCTTCGCCCTCAATGTTTTTTCTTGATAATGAATAACTATATTCACTTACTTGATTTAGAAATTTTTCAGTATTTTCTAATTCTTGACTTTCAATTGGCAACATACCTAAATATGCTTGTGCAAGATTTGCTTCTCTCCATACATGTGTAAGTATCTCTGCACCATGTTCAGCAGATTTTGAAATCATTGATTTTGCTAGATATGTTTTTAAATTTTGTACATATTCTACAACTTCATAAAAAGCCATATTATATTCATTTTCTTTTGTTATTGCATATACTTCTTTTTGATTAAGCAAACTATATCCTAATATAGTAATTATTACTAAAGAAATAATAGTTATAACAACCCATAGTTTATTTTTTTTCATGTTGACCTCCTTTTTTATTATTTTTGTTTTTTTTGCAAAAAATATACAAAAATTTTTTTCTTTATGATAAAATTAATAAAAATTTTATCTTAAGGAGACTATCTATGAAAAAAGTAATAATATTTTATGCAGCATATGGTGGTGGTCACTTATCAGCCGCTCGTTCAATAAAAGAAAACATTGAATCCTCTTATCCAGATATTCAAGTTGAACTTATTGATTGTATGGAATATGCAAACAAGATTGTTAATAAAGTTACAACAAAAGCTTATTCAGAAATGGCAAAAAAAGCACCTCATACTTGGGGAAGATTGTATTGGAAATCTCAAAAAGGTCCTCTTGCACATATAAGTACAGTCTCTAATAAAGCTTTGTCTATAAAATTAAATAAATTATTGAAAGAACATAAGCCTGATATTATAATATCTACTCATCCTTTCGCTACTCAAATGTGTGCTTATTTGAAAAAACTTGGAAAGTTAGATGCAAAAATTGCAACTGTTATGACAGATTATGCGCCTCATGATCAATGGTTAGTTTTTAATCAATATGTTGATTATTATTTTGTTTCACATAATGGAATGAAAAAAGAATTACATGAAAAAGGAATAGCAAATGAAAAAATCTTTGCTACAGGAATTCCTTTGTCTAATAAATTTTTGTTAAGATATAATAAATCTCAAATCTTACAAAATTTTGGATTATCACCTGATAGAAAAACTGTACTTTTCTTTGGTGGTGGTGCATTTGGCCTTGGAAAATCACAAGTGTATAAAATATTTAAATCTTTTTTAGAACGCCATGAGAAGATTCAAATTGTAGCTATTTCTGGTAAAAATTCAAAGATGAAAGAAAATTTTGAAAATTTAGTTGAAGAATTTCATAAAGAAGATAATGTAAAAATTTTGGAATATACTGATAAAGTCCCTGAACTTATGAGCATTTCTGATTTAGTTGTAACTAAACCTGGTGGTCTTACAACAACTGAGAGTCTTGCATCAGGTCTTCCTATTGTTGTTATAAATCCAATTCCTGGACAAGAAGAAGAAAATGCAACATATCTTGAAGAAAATAAAGTTGCTATTTGGATAAAAAAAGATGATGATATTGAAAAAATTTTAAATGATTTATTTTCAAGTCCTGATAAAATGCAAGAAATGAAAATTCGTGCAAGGCTTCTAGCTAAAAAGAATTCAACTAAAGATATTTGTAAAATTTTATTTAATTAAACATTTTAAAAGCCACTTCATATAATATAATGAGGTGGCTTTTATGGATTGTGATAATTGTTCTGGTTATAATTTAATTGGTCTTGCATCTACTTTAGCTATTTTTATAAGTAAAAATATTGATTCAAGTAATTTAGATGCTTTTGCAGCTCTTTTTAGTGCTATTGGTGATAATCTTGGCATTATTTCCGCTTCTCAAAAATAAAAGAGACACTATCATTTTGCCTCTTTATAATTCTCTTCTTCCTTCTAAAGCTTTTGTAAGTGTTATTTCATCAGTATATTCCAAATCTCCTCCTACTGGAATTCCATGTGCTATTCTTGTAACTTTTATTCCTAGTGGTTTTATTAATTTAGATAAATACATAGCTGTTGCTTCACCTTCTACTCTAGGATTTGTAGCAAGTATAATTTCTTTTACTTGTCCATCCATAAGTCTTGAAAGTAATTCCTTTATCTTAATATCTTCAGGTCCAATTCCATTCATTGGTGATATTGAACCATGTAATACATGATATACTCCTTTAAATTCATGTGTTCTTTCCATTGCTATTATGTCTCTTACATCTTCAACAACACATATTTGTGAGTGATCTCTTTTAGGATTTGCACATATAGTGCATGGGTCATTATCTGATATATTATAACACTGACTACAATATTTTAAATTTTTCTTTGCATTTATGATAGAAGAAACAAATTCATTTGTTTCTTCTTCTGATGCATTTAATATATAAAATGCTAATCTTGCTGCAGTCTTATTTCCTATGCTTGGTAGCTTTTCAAAACTTTGTATTAATTTTTCTATTGATGGTGAATAATATGACATTTTGTTCTCCTCTACATTAATCCTGGAATATTATATTTCCCCATTGTTGCAGATTGTGCATCATCTACCTGTTTAAATGCTTGATTTATACAAGTAATTATTAGGTCTTGTAACATTTCTACATCATCTGGATCTACAACATCTTTTTGTAATTCTAGTTTTAAAATTTGTTTTTGACCATTAACTTTTACTGTTACAGCGCCTCCTCCTGCTGATGCTTCAAATTCTTTTACTGCAAGTTCTGTTTGTGATTTTTCTAAATCTGCTTGCATTTTTTTTGCTTCTTTCATTAAACTATTGATGTTCATTCCACCAAATCCTCCCATTCCTGGGAATCCTCCTCTTTTTGACATTTTCTTTTCCTCCTTTTTTATTTTTTGCTAATATGTATTTATTCTATTACATCAAATGGAATATCAAACTCATTTGCAAAATTACTTAATTCTTTTTCTTCATTGTTTTGCTTGTCATCTTCAGGTTTCATATCTATATATTTTATAAACATTTCTTTTCCACAAGCAATTGTAACTTGATTAGAAATTTCTTTTTTATTTTCTGGCTTTTCTAAAACTGCTTTTCCAAAAGGTGTTATTCCATTCAAAAATTCTATTCCTATTGTCATATCATTTATTTCAGTTGCATTTGTGTTTAATAAATTTGTATATAACATTATTTTTCCAGTTCTTTTAAAGTTATCAACTATATTTTTCCAATATTGTGCTGGTTTTTTATTCTTTCCAATACCTTCTATTTCACTTGTATTAATTGTTTTATTATCAACTGTATTATTAATTTTAGTGCTTGTTTTTTTGGTATATGAATTGGTTTGTTTAGGTATTCCTCCTCCTGATCTTAAATAATTTTCTATTTTTTCTAATCTTGAATATATATCTTGATTATTTTTTTCTCCATTATTATTATCAGAATTACTATCTTTATCACATAATCTTATAATTCCAGCTTGAAACAATATTAATCTTTGTGTTGAATTTTTTATATCATTTTCTAGTTTTGATAATTCACTTATAAGATTTATTGCTCTTTCTTTTGATACTGTACTAGATAATTGACTTAATTTTTCAAAATCTTTATCATTATATATTGTTAATTTTTGATTTGTTTTTACCATTAAAATATCTTTTATATATTTTATAATTTCCCATAATAAATTATTTAAGTCTTTTCCTTCATCTAATACTTTTGTTATATTTTCCATGGCTTCATCTATATTATATTCTATAATAGATTTAGTAATGCCATGTATATATGTTAGTTTTGGAATTCCTACTAATTCTTTTATTTTATCTTCATCTATATCATTTTCCCCATCTTGGACACATCTCTCTAAAATTGATAATGCGTCTCTCATTGCTCCTTCAGATAGTGATGCAATAATATTTAATGCTTGTTTTGTTGCATTTATATTACTTTCTTTGCAAACAATTTCCAGTCTTTTAATAATATCTTCATTTGATATTCTTTTGAAATCAAATCTTTGGCATCTTGACAGAATTGTTGCAGGTAATTTTTGTGGTTCTGTAGTTGCTAATATAAATTTAACATGTTCTGGTGGTTCTTCTAATGTCTTTAATAATGCATTAAAAGCTCCTTGTGATAACATATGAACTTCATCAATTATATATACTCTATATTTAGCTTTTGTTGGTAAAAAATTCACTTCTTCTCTAATTGAACGAATGTCTTCTACACTGTTATTAGATGCAGCATCCATTTCAACAATATCTGTTAACGATCCATTTAATGCTGCTTTACATATTTCACACTCATTACACGGTTCTCCATCTTTTGGGTTTAAACAGTTAATTGCACGTGCTAATACTTTTGCAGATGTAGTCTTTCCGGTTCCTCTTCCACCATTAAATAAGTATGCATGTCCAACCCTATTAGCAATTATTTGATTTCTAAGTGTTCTTGTTATATGTTCTTGACCTACCATTTCACTAAATGTTTGTGGTCTAAATTTTCTATAAAGTGCTGTGTACCCCATTTTTTCACGTCCTTTATATTTAAAAAATGGTGTGATTGTCAATTTCTCTATGGAAAACAATTCTCACATAAAAGTGACTATTTATTGCTGCTTCCTTCCGGACCTGACAAGGTTCATAGGCTCTTATTGAGCTTGTTTTCCATACAGAAATCAACTTTCATACCATTGCTATTATATACTCTATTAAATAATTTTGCAAGTATTTTTATTAATTTTCGATTCTTTTAAAAATTATATCATCAAGATTTGTAATTTCTGTTCCTGTTGTCCCCTTTTCTATAATTTCATCTGTTGGTATATCTAGTTGGATTGTAGATTGATATTTTTTGCCACTAGTCAATTGTATTATTATATCAAACGATAATTTTGTTTTTAAGTCTTCATTTGTTATGTTTGTTAATTTTAATAATTGACTATGGTCTATTTGTTCATCATCATTTGAAATATATTGTGATAAATTATTTATTCCATATCTAAATGCTACTATTCCTCCTTGATTTGAAATTTTTTGTTCTTTTATATTTGATTCTAATTCGCCTGTATAAACTATATTGGTAATTTCATTTTCTTGTTTATTTATAAACATCCTTTTTTCATCTACTACTGGTTTATATATTTTGGTTTGGCCTTTTTGATTTTGCTTATTAATTATTAAATTATTAATTTCAACTTGCTTTATTATTTCTGTTTTTCCATAACTAGAATTTTTTTCAATATAAATATATATATCATTATTTTGGTTTACAGTTAAATTCCATTTTTCTGTTGCCCCTTCTACAGCCATTCCTTCTACACTTTCTACTATAGAAATTTTAGTTATTTTGAATGGCATATTTAGTTCTCCTTCTACTTGATATCTTAAAATAAGTATTCCAGAAATAAATAGTATTGAAAATATTATTACTATTATCATAATAATATGAAACATTTTTTTATTTAAATTTCTAATCATTTTTTCCTCCGCTTTTTATCTTACGTAATTCTTTAAAAAATTTTTTTAAAATATTTTCACAGTCTTCACTTAAAATTCCTGTTTCACTTTCTACTTTATGATTAAATGTATAATCTTCAAACAAATTCAATACAGAGCCAACAGCTCCAGTTTTTTCATCCATTGTTCCAATATATACTTTTTTTATTCTTGAATTTATTATAGCTCCCGCACACATAGTACATGGTTCTAAAGTTACATACATCTCACAATCTATTAATCTCCATGATTTTAGTTTTTTACTTGCTTTTTGAATTGCTATTATTTCCGCATGTTTTGTTGTGTCTATTTTGGTTTCTTTTTGGTTATGTGCTCTTGCTATTATTTTCCCATCTTTTACTATTATTGCTCCAACTGGTACTTCTAATTTTTTATATGCTTTTTCTGCTTCTTTTATTGCTTGTTTCATATAATATTTTTTATCATGTATTTGAATTTGTTGCATTTTCACACTCTTTCTTTCTATTTTTGTTTCATAAAGTAAGTATCTTTCACTATTTGGTGTGCCCAGGCGGACTCGAACCACCATCGGTCGCTTAGGAGGCGACTGCTCTATCCTGCTGAGCTATGAGCACATATAATTACATTTTGCATTATATCACAAATACGATTGACATGCAATAAAAACTTGACAAGCATGTTATAATTAAATAAAATTATTTTTAACTAAACCAAGTAGAAAGGATTTTTTATGCAACAAATTTTAAGTAAAATGAGAAAAGCTATTGAAGAATATAATATG
Organism: uncultured Clostridia bacterium; assembly: GCA_944393125.1. GTDB lineage: Bacteria > Bacillota > Clostridia > TANB77 > CAG-508 > CAG-269. Next base: position 23,362 of record CALXZB010000004.1, read on the forward strand.
ATTGATGATGGTGATAAAATTGCTGTATGTCTTTCTGGTGGAAAAGATTCTATAACATTATTAAATGGATTAAAAGCACTTCAAAGATTCTACCCTAAAAAATTTGAATTAATAGCAATTTCTGTAAATCCAGGATTTGAATTTTTTGATGAAAAAATTTTGCAAAATAGCTGTGATGAAATAAATGTCCCTTTATTTATTGAAAATAGTAATATTAAGGAAATAGTTTTTGATGTTAGAAAAGAAAAAAATCCATGTTCTTTATGTGCAAATTTGCGTAGAGGAATAATTAATAGTGTAGCTATTAGAGAAGGATGTAATAAAATCGCACTTGGTCATAATATGGATGATGTTCTAGAAACATTTTTACTAAATTTGCTATATACTGGGAGTATTTCAACTTTTTCTCCTAAGAGTTTTATGGATAGAACAAAAATTACTCTTATTAGACCTTTAATTTTATTAAGCGAAAAAGATACAAATCGTTTTGTAAAGAAAAATAACAAACACATTATGCCTAAAATTTGTCCTATGGATGAACATACAAAAAGAGAAGATATAAAAAAGCAAATCTTTCTGTGGCAAAAGGATATCCCTATGATTAGAGCCAATTTGTTTGGAGCAATTTCTAGAAATTTACCTGATTGGAGAAAAGCGGAAAATTAATTTCCGCTTTTCAATTTAATTATCTTTTACTAATTTTACCATTGCCTCTTTTAAATTGTCTAATTCAATATTTGCATTTTTTTCACTATTTCCTTTAACACCAAAGTAAAGTTTTATCTTAGGTTCTGTTCCAGAAGGTCTTACACAACACCAAGCATCATTTTCTAGAGAATAATATAAAACATTAGATTTTGGTAATTCACTCTTATATTCTTCTCCTGTTTCCATGTTTTTAACATAATCCCTATCAATGTCTTTAAAAATCAAAACTTTATATGTTCCTATTTTATGAATGTCTTTATTTCTCATCTTTGACATCATTTCTTTAATTTTTTCAGCTCCTTCTGAACCTTCTAAAACAATTGACACTTGATCTTCTTTATAATATCCATATTTTTTATATATATTATTCATTTGATCCCATAAAGTTATTCCATGTTCTTTATAATATGCTGCAGCTTCGCACAATGACATTACTGCTGCTATACCATCTTTATCTCTTGCGTAATCTCCTATTAGACAACCATAACTTTCTTCAAATCCAAATACATAAGTTTTGTCATGATTTTCTTCTGCTTTTTTCATTACTTCACCTATATTTTTGAATCCTGTTAAAACTTCTATACATTCTAATCCATAATTTTTAGAAATAGCTTTTGCTAAATCAGAAGATACAACTGTTGTAATAAGCATACCATTTTTAGGTAAAATATCTTTTTCCTTCATTTGAGAAATTCTGTATTCAGCAATTAATAAAGCTGACATATTTCCTGTATATGACATATATTCACCAGTTTTAGTATCTTTAGCATAAATTCCAAGTCTATCTGCATCTGGGTCTGTAGCTAAAACTATGTCAGCATCAACTTTTTTTGCTAATTCTAAAGCTAATTTAAAGGCTTTTTTTTCTTCAGGGTTTGGATAATCAACTGTTGGAAAATTTCCATCTGGTTTTTCTTGTTCTGGAACAACATAAACATTTTCAAATCCTATTTCATTTAATAATCTTTTTGCAATTGTATTTCCTGTTCCATGTAAAGGTGTATATACAATTTTTAAGTTTTTTCCTTGTTTTTTCACTATTTCTGGATTTAATATATATTTTTTTAGTGTATTTATGTATTTATCATCCATTTCTTTTCCAATAATATGAAATAATCCTTTTTTAATTGCTTCTTCTTTATTTATTGTTTTTATCTCTTTAAAATCTTTTATTTCTCTCACTTTATTTATTATTTCTTTATCTCTTGGTGCAATTATTTGAGCTCCATCATCCCAATAAACTTTATACCCATTATATTTAGGTGGATTATGGCTTGCTGTTATCATTATTCCTGCTGTTGCTCCTAACTCCCTTACTGCAAATGATAGTTCTGGTACAGGTCTTAAATTTTCAAATAAATATGCTTTTATTCCATTTGCATTTAATATTAAAGCAGTTTGCATACTAAATTCATCTGACATTTTTCTTGAATCATAGCTTATTACAACACCTTTATCTTGTGTTCCTTGTTCTAATATGTAATTTGCTAAGCCTTGTGTTGCTTTTCCTACAGTATATTTATTCATTCTGTTTGTTCCTATTCCTATTATTCCTCGTAAACCAGCAGTTCCAAATTCTAATTCTTTATAGAATCTATCTTCAATTTCTTTTTCATCGTTTTTAATAGATATTAGTTCTTTTTTTGTTTCTTCATCAAAATTTACATCTTCACACCATTTTTTATATTCTTCTAAATAATTCATATTGTATCATCCTTTCAAAAAAAGGACAAAATTTAATCTGTCCTTTTAATATGCTTTATACTTGATAAAATTTTCTATATAATTCTCTTGCTGTTTCTGGACTATCAATTCCAGATGCATTTTTTACTGGAGCAAATTCTTCTTCTCTTTTTACTCTCAATATTGCCATATCATCTAATTCTCCAAATGCATCAAACAAAAAGGCTTCAAATTTATATGCATTAGGACCATCTGGTATTACTTTATTACCATTTTTATCTATATATGTTGCCTTTTTAAAAGCTGAATGATATGGTAATGGCTTGTTCCCCATTCTTTCTACTGCATTTATATTAAATAAATTACATAAAATATGGGATTCACCATATATAAGTTCTCCTCTTTCATCTGTTGCTTGTGCCATTTCTTCAGGAATTTCTGTATATTCTACAACTGATGGTCTTCCATTTTTTTTGCAGAAAACTCCTACTTTTTCTTGTGGGTTTGCTTTTACAACAGATTTTCCTGCTGCAGTTACTTGTTTTTGTATTGCTATTCCCATCAAAATTGGATCTACCATTTTAACTAAACAGTTGTCTACTCCTCCTATAAATATCCATTCAACTCCAAGCTCTCTCATCTTTTTTGTCATTCCATTTTTTACAAGAGCTTCATATATTCCGCCATGTCCGTCTGCAGCTTCTTTAATAAGTCCATCTTCTCTAATTAAAATTTTTCCTTCTGTGTCTACCATTGGTAATTCACCTTGTTTAAAAAAGAATATGTTTTTATCTTTTTCATATCCAAAGTATCTATGCTTTGCAAAAAATTCTATTGTTTCTTTATTATTTTCTTCGCTTGTCATAATAAACCATGGTATTATAACATCATATTTTCTTCCTTGTTCTTTTAGTGAATCACTTAATATTTCAAATAATGATTTATGTGATTCTAGTCCTATATCAAATGTACCTTTGGGTCCATTATGTCCTAATCTTGTACCTTGTCCTCCAGCCATTGTTACCGCTGCTAATTTTCCAGCTCTTATTGCTTTTTCACCAGTTTCTTGAAATCCTTTATAATATCCATTTAATTTTTCTTTGTCTAAAAATTCTATAGGAGTTATTTCTTCATGTGAAATTTCCAATTCTTTTTTAGTATTATTATATAGACTATTTATTAATTCAAAATCTATATTTTTAATTTGCTCTAGTAATTGCTTTTGTTTTGATTCATCTAACTTTTCATACATATTCAATAAGTGCTCTTGGGAATATTTTTTAAGAGTTTTTCTAATTGTTTCTAAATTTTCTTCCATTTGTATACTTCCTTTCTTGCTCCATATGATATATATATACTATTTTATCATTTTTTTCAATACTTTATACTAAAAATTTTTAAAAGGTATGTTTTCCTAGAGTATTTAATGAATTTTCATATTGTTTTACGATGTTTTCAATATCATCTTTTTCTTTTTCAAATTCATAGCAATCTAAAACACTTAAAATATTTCTTCCTTCTAATTCCTTATTTTTATCTTTTATAAACTCTTTTGTTCCTATTATAATTACATTTGAATTATCTTTTATTTCTTGTTCTCCATTCCAACCTAATTTTAATATCTTTTCTTTATTTTCTTCTTTTAAATTTATTTTTGATATCAATGTTTCTAATGTTTCTCTTAACTTTTTTTGAGTTATTATTGTTATGTCCTCATTTATTTTTTCATTTATATATGGTACTAAAATCATTTCTAAATGAAATTCACTTACATAGAAACAACATATTTTTTCTCTTTCGTATTTAATAATCATTTTTTCATTCCTTTCGATTATATTTACTGGTAAATTTTACCATTTATTTTTATTTTTGTCAAGCTTTTTCCTTTAAATGAATAATTTATTTTTTTTGGTTAATAATTATTTTAAAGATATTTTTTGACAAAAATGTTTTTAGGAGGCGAATTATGAAATTTTTTAAAAGTCAAAAATTTAAAAGTTTTATTTTAATATTGTTTTTATTATTTTTATATATTTTTATATCTGCACAACAATATGTTTTTGCAGTATCAGGTAACTTATCAGATGCTGTTTTTAGATTACATGTTATTGCTAATAGCAATTCAGATGAAGATCAAGCATTAAAATTAAAAGTACGTGATTCTTTATTAGAATATATGAATAAAATTGCTTTGAATTGTTCTACTAAAGAAGATGCTATTTCTCTTGCATTAGAAAATAAAGATATCTTTGAAAGTATTGCTCGTGAAACAATAGTTGAAAATGGTTATAATTATGATGTAAAAATTAGCATTAATAACTTTTATTTTCCAACAAAAAATTATGGTGATATCACTTTACCAGCAGGTATGTATGATGCATTAAGAGTTGAAATTGGAGAAGCCAAAGGACAAAATTGGTGGTGTGTAATGTTTCCTTCATTGTGCTTTGTAGACATTTCTTCTGGTATTGTAAATGATGATGCTAAAGAATCTCTTGAGCAAAATCTTAGTGAAGAATCATATACTATAATTTCAAATAAGGAAAAGTCTAATATTAAATTTAAATTTAAACTTATTGAGTTTTTTGCTGAAAACAATATATTTAAAATAGCCCAAAACAATGATTAATAAAATTTTTTTGTATTTGTAGCAATATTTATGCTTTTAAACCGATATATTTCAAATTTTTATTGTAATTTTTCTTTATTTATGATATATTTCAAAAGAAGAATATTTAAGGAGGAATACTTTTGGAAAAATTAGTTATAACAGGAAATACACCTTTGCAAGGAGAAGTAACTATAAGTGGTGCAAAAAATGCAGCTGTAGCAATTTTACCAGCAGCACTTTTAATAGATGGAATTTGTACTATTGAAAATTTGCCAAATATAAGTGATGTTAAAAAATCATGTGAAATATTAGAGGGACTTGGAGCAAAAATTACATGGAATACACCAAATGAAATTACAATTGATACTAGAAATATAGAAAAAACAGAAGCTTCTGAAGAATTAACAAGTAAATTTAGGGCTTCATACTACATTATAGGAAGTATGTTAGGTCGTAAAAAGAAAATTTCTGTTGGTATGCCTGGCGGATGTAAATTAGGTGCAAGACCTATAGATCAACATATAAAAGGTTTTGAAGCTTTAGGAGCAAAAGTTGAAGTTGGACAAGGCAAAATATCAGCTTCTGCAGAAAAACTTGTTGGAACTTCTATTTATATGGATGTTGTATCTGTTGGAGCAACAATAAATGTAATGTTAGCTTCAGTTTTAGCACAAGGAACAACAGTTATTGATAATGCTGCCAAGGAGCCTCATGTTGTTGATGTTGCAAACTTTTTGAATACAATGGGTGCAGACATTCGTGGTGCTGGAACTGATGTTATAAAAATAAATGGTGTTGAAAAGCTTTCAGGAAACAGTACATATTCGGTTGTTCCTGATCAGATTGAAGCAGGTACTTTTATGCTTGCAGCTGTTGCTTCAAAAGGTAATGTCTTAATTAAAAATTGTATTTCAAAACATTTGGAATCTGTCACAGCAAAAATAATAGAAATTGGTGGGCACGTCGAAGATTTTGGAGATGAAATTAGAGTTTGGGCAGATAAAAGGCCTTCTAAAGCAATAATAAAAACTCAACCTTATCCTGGTTTTCCTACAGATTTACAACCACAAATGGGAGTTGCTCTTGCAATTGCAAATGGTACTAGTAGGATTATCGAAAATATTTGGGAATCAAGATTTCAATATACAGAAGAATTAAATAAAATGGGAGCTAATATTACCGCTCAAGGAAAAACAGCTTTTTTTGAAGGAGTAGAAAAGTTATATGGTTCACCTGTTTATTCTTCTGATTTACGTGCAGGCGCAGCATTAATAATTGCTGGAATTATTGCAGAAGGAAAAACAGAAATATACAATTTAGAGCATATCGATAGAGGATATGAAAACATAGAAGAAAAATTTAGAAAATTAGGTGCACATATCGAAAGAATTAAAGAATAGGAAGAAATACTTATGTTAAAATTTTGTAGCTTATATAGTGGTAGTAGTGGTAATAGTTTATTTATAGAAACAGAAAACACTAAAATTTTAATTGATGCAGGAATGAGTTGTAAAAAAATTGAAGAGGCATTATACTCTATTGAAGTAGAACCCTCTTCAATTAATGCTATCTTAGTGACACATGAACATTCTGATCATGTAAAAGGATTATCAACAATATCAAAAAAATTTGATATTCCAGTTTTTGCAACAAAAGAAACTTTTGATGCAATGCCTTTGCAAACAGAAAAATTATCTGAAAAAAATATTAACTTTTTTAACCCTTCTGAAAAATTTTGTATAGAAGATTTAGAAATTCTACCTTTTAGCATTCCTCATGATGCAGCAAATCCATGTGGTTTTAATATATATAAAGATAATTCTCACCAGATTAGTATTGCAACAGATATTGGGCATATGACTAAGCCTATACTTAATCATTTAGAAGGTAGTGAATTTATTTTATTAGAATCTAACTATGATACAGAAGTTTTAAAATGTTGTTCATATCCTTTTATACTAAAATCAAGGATAGCCAGTGATACTGGACATTTGTCTAACACAATAGCAGGAAAAACCATCTCCTACTTATGCAAAAATAGTAGATTACATACTGCAATGTTAGGTCATTTAAGTAAAGAAAGTAATTTCCCTGAACTAGCTTATCAAACAGTTATTGATGAATTAATTTCAAGTTGCAATAGTAACAACTCTATTAATTTATCTGTTGCAAGCAGAGATTGCCCTGGAAAATTACTTACATTATAATATATTATTGTAAAGAGAATAATTTAAGAACTAAATATAAATAAAATTAATAATATTGGCAATAGGATTTAGGGGGCCTAAAGTTTAGGATGTAGTAATGACATAAGACTACAAAAATGATTATTTGTTGATAGTTCAAATTTGGGGGAATTTAAATTATTCCCTTTACAAGATTAAAAACTTAATTTTTTAAAATTATGAATTAATTTTTATTTAACATAATCTTACATCAATATTTTCATTTTGTCAACATAAATCGTTCGACAATATTTGACATCTAAATTATTAATATTTAGTATATTATTCTACATACAAGTAATGAAACAATAATCCCTGTTATATCTGCAGCTAGAGCAGCAATTATAATTCCTCTAGTTTTTTTTATTCTTATACTACTTGTATAAATTGCAATTGTATATAAAGTTGTTTCTGTTGCTCCCATAATTACCGCTGCTAAAATTCCAATAAAAGAATCTACACCATTTTGTTTTATTATATCTGTTGCCACAGCCATTGAGGCACTTCCTGAAATTGGTCTTAATATTGCTAGAGGAACTATTTCACTAGGAAATTTTAGAAAGTTCAGAATAGGCAATAATAATTGAGTTATAAATTCTAAGATTCCTGAACTTCTAAGCATTCCTATTGCCATAAATAGTCCTATTAATGTTGGAAATATTTTTAAAGTAATTTCTATTCCTTCTGTTGCCCCTTTTAAAAATGCATCAAATACTGGAATTTGTTCTTTTACTCCTTTATATATAATTACTAAAATTATTAATGGAATAGCCATTATGGAAATATAATTTATTAAATTCATATTTAATCCTCTTTTTGAGTATATTTGATTATAATTTTAGCACATATAATTCCCACAGTTAGAGAACAAATTGTGGATATCCATACTGCAAATATTATATTAGTAGGATTTTTTGAACCTAAAGAACTTCTAATTGCAATTACTGTAGTAGGAATTATTTGTAAAGATGCAGTATTTAAGACAATTAGTAACATCATATTATCACTTAGCTTTTCTTTGTTCTCATTATCTTTTTGTAATTCATTCATTGCTTTTAATCCTAATGGAGTTGCAGCATTTCCAAGGCCTAACATATTAGCAATAATATTCATTACTATATTGTTGTATGATTTTTCATTTAAGTTCCCAAAAACTTTTTTTATAATTGGTTTCAACATTTTTGATAGATATTCAATAATTTTTGTGTTAGAAGCTACTTCTATTATTCCATTCCAAAGACATGTCATTCCTAGTAAAGTTAAACTTAAATTTACTGCGTTTTCAGTTGAATCAAATATTGATTTATTAAGATTTTCTACATTTCCTGTAAAAATTGCATATGTTATTGATATAATTATAAAAATTGGCCACAATATATTTAGCATTTATTTCACCTTTATCTATTTATATTATACAAATAAATTAATTATAACATTTCTTTTACAATTATTTGAAATTTTAATTGACCATTTATAACATTTATGTTATCATATATATGAATTGATTTAAATTATTTAAGGAGGACAAATTATGAAATCAACAGGAATTGTTAGAAAAGTTGATGAATTAGGAAGAGTTGTTATTCCAATTGAAATTAGAAATAAATTTGATATTGCTGAAAAAGATCCAATAGAAATTTATGTTGATGGTTCTTCAATAATATTAAAAAAATATGAACCAAATTGTGTTTTCTGTGGTAATACAAAAGACCTAATTTCTTACAAAGATCGATTAGTATGTTCTAAATGTGCACAAAAACTTGCTAGTTTAGATACTACAATTGAGGAAGATGAATAAATAATAAAAAGCTTTAATTGAAAAACTTCATTTAGTTAATTCAATTAAGGCTTTTTTATAAATTTCATATAGATTTCGTTTTTACTTACTTTTCTATCATTGGCAATTTTTTTAATAATTTCTTTTTTATTTAACCCTTGTTTCTCATAGTATTTATAATGTTCTTCTAAACTTAAGCATTCAAATTCATTTTTGCTATCTTCTGTTTCATGAGTAGCTTCTATAATTAATATCATTTCACCTTTTAAATCATCAATTTTATTTAATAGTTCCTCTATATTTCCTCTAATAAATTGTTCATGTATTTTAGTTAGTTCTCTTGCTAAAACTACTTTTCTGTTTTCTATTACTTCTTTTAAATCCTCTAATGTTGCTTTCATTTTATGTGGAGCCTCATAAATAATTGTTGTTTTATTTGCTTTTTTTATTTCTTCTAATTTTTCTTTTCTTAATTTTTTATTTAAAGGTAAAAAACCTAAAAAACAAAATTCTTTTGTTTCTATTCCTGAAACAATTAAAGCATTTATCATCGCACATGCTCCAGGTATTGGTATAACTTCTATATTTTCTTCTATTGTTTTTTTTATAACACTTTCTCCTGGATCGCATATACCTGGTGTTCCAGCATCTGAAACTAATGCAATATTTTCTCCTTTTTTTATTTTTTCAATTAAAATATCGCTTTTTACTTCCTCATTATGTCTGTGATAACTAATTAGAGGTTTTGTAATTTCAAAATGATTTAATAATTTTAATGTTTGCCTTGTGTCTTCTGCAGCAATTAAGTCTACTTCTCTTAAAATGTTTAAAGCTCTTAATGTTATATCTTCTAAATTTCCTATTGGTGTTGCTACTATATATAATTTTCCTGTCATTTTTGCTTTTCCTCCTAATAAATCTTATGAAATTATATTTAATATTTTATCACATTTTAGGATTTTTGTACATATTATATAAAAAATAAGAATTTAAGCGAGTGTGGTTTTTATGTATAATAGATATTACCCTTATCAATATAATCGCTCTAAAGAGCAAATTAACTCGTCTAACCAAATGATTTTACCTCGTGGCTCTCCTTCTTCAAAAAAGAATTTTGACTTTAAGTCTTTGAAAAAAAATACTTGTTCTTCTCTAAATGATGTAGAGTGTTTTTTAAATAATTTTAGTCACACTTTAAAATATATTAGATTAATTAATTTATTAAAATAAAAAATAATAAATACATAAAATATTTATTATTTTTTATTTTTTATTATTTACTTTTTAAATATATTTCTGATAAATTTTCATTTTCTTCTCCATTAATTAAAAATTTAACAGATTCTATTTCTTTTAAGTTTGTTAAAGTATTAACTATACTATTAATAATTTTTAGTTTGTTTTCTTCTGTTTCATAGTTTAAAAATTCGTTTGAAAAATTAATAATTGCACAAGATTTTTCTACTTTTATGTCATGCATAGATGTTCCTTCTGGAATTAGTTTTTTTAGATTGCTACTTTGTGGCCCTTTTATTAACCAATTCATAATTTCTTTATATGGTTCATTTATTAATAAATTTGCATCTACTATTTTGGTTTCGCTTTCTAGTTCTCCTGTCTCACTGTTAGCAAAATATAATATTACTTTTGTTTGCCTCATTTGTTCTTCTGATATTTCTTCTTGAGGTATATAGTCTTGATATTCTTCATTTCCTTTTTCTATACTTACATTGTTGTATATAAATAGTGCCAATAGTATTATTAGTATTAATGTTATTATCACTATTATTTTTTTTCTCTTTTTTTTCATAAATCCCTCCTTATCACTATTGAATTTTATTATCTTATATATATAATTAGAACTATAAAATATTATTTACTTTTCAAAAAAATGAAGTATTCTGGTTAAATACTTCATTTTTGTACTATAATATTATTGTTTTAATATATTTTAATAAATAATTTATTTATATTATTTTTGATATATTTTTTCAAAGCAATTAACATTACACATAATAATATAATAATTGCAGTTATTGATACAATAAAATTAATATTCTCAAAAACTTTTGAAAAATAGCTTAAAATTAAACACATAAAAATTGTAATTACATATTGGTATAATTTATTTTTATTATTTTTTGATATTGATTCTTCATTTGTCCAATTAAGATTTGGATTTTTTAAATCAATTAAAATCATAATATAACTATTTAATATATTTAATATGCTTGCTATTATAAATACTATTATATAATATTCAATACCTATTTTAGGAATTTTTAAACTAATTGTGTATAAAATTGTTATTATAACGATTGTATTCAAAAATATTTGCGGTAAAGTTTTCATTTTTAGTTGATTATATAATGGTATAGGTATGTATTTCATAAATTTAGCATTCTTTCCTTCTCTAGAAATAGAAGTTATAGACAAATTCGAAAATGTAAATATTAATTGCAACATCCCTACAATCATTAATGTTATTTGTAGTTTAAAATTATCCATTTCTACATTTCCATTAATATTAACCTTGCTTATTTCTTCTACATAAATTGGAATAATCAAAAATAGTATAATTGCACATATAAGAACTAATATTAAATATTGAACAATATTCTGCATAAAAGATGATGGATTTATCAATATTTTTTTTATTTCTTTTTTTATATATTCCATTTTTTTATTTTTTTGCTTGTATTTGTATGTTTTATTTAATATTTTTGGAGTAGTAACTTTATTAGGCAAAATATTTTTTAGATATAGCTTCTTTCCTATTAAAATATAAAATATTAATGGTAATGATGTAATAATTATTACTTTTATAAAATTAATTGTAATATCTCCATTTTCTTTGTTATCTAGTATCTTAATTAATGGTTCAATTATAAAAAATCCTTTATTTATTTCGTCAACCTTTAGTTCTGTTTGTTGTGTTTGATTTAAATTATCTTGAATTGGTTTAGTAATTACTTTCTCTACATATCCAATTTCAGTAAATATTATTATATATGATATTATAGTTACTACTATTAATTGAAATACATCTTGATTTCTAAATATTTTCGCTAATTGCATAATAAACAACATCATAATACTAATTATTGTTACAAATAAGATTGGGAAAAATAATAATGTTATTATCATTGAAACAAAAAATATTATACTTCGAGCTTCTAAAATTCCATACATCAACATTGGTATAACTAAAAATAATGCTTCTACAAAATACATTATAACTATTACTGTATTTAATTTTGCAATTAATATTTCTCTTGTTTTTACAGGCAATGACATTACATTTTCTAAGTCTTTTGAATAATAACATATTCTACATATTAGAGTTATTAGTTGAATTATCATTATTGTTGCAATTATTGGCAAATATATTTTTAAAAATAAAATTGGTGCTCCTGCCTTTTGAAAAATACTTATTATTTCTTCTGATAAATATGCTAAAGAAAAAGCAAATATAATTAACATCCATGTGAGTATAGATTTTTTATTTAACTTATTATTTCTTATTATTTTTAAGCTTTGATAATAGTCTTTTAGAAAGACCTTTGTTAATAAACTTATTTTTTTAATCATTTTTTGTTATCTCCATAAATAATTCTTCTAATGATTTATTTTCTTTTAATTCGCTTCTTATTTCCTCTAATGTTCCTACAAATAACAATTCGCCTTTGTCTATTATTCCTACTCTATCACATATTTTTTCAGCAACATCTAATATATGAGTTGAAAAAAATACACATTGATTATTTTTTGCTTTTTCTTTCATTATTTTTTTCAATTCATATGTTGATTTAGGGTCAAGTCCAGTCATAGGTTCATCTATTATCCAATTATCTGGTTTATGCAGTAATGAGCCTATAATAACTATTTTTTGTCTCATTCCGTGTGAATAACTTTCTATTTTTTGGTTTAATACATTTTCTAATTCAAATATTTTACTAAGCTTTTCAATTTGATTTTTTCTTTCATTCTCCTTTACTTCGTATATATCTGCCATAAAATTTAAATATTCTATTCCCTTTAGTTTTAAAAACATATCTGGATTGTCTGGTACATATCCAAAATTTTGCTTTGCTTTTATTGGGGCTTTTATAATACTATAACCATTTATTTTTATATCTCCTTGGTCTATATTTAAAATTCCTGTAATCATTTTTATTGTTGTTGTCTTACCAGCCCCGTTTGGCCCTAAAAATCCAAATATTTCTCCATTTTTAATTTCCAAATTCATGTTCTTTATTGTTGCTTCTTTTTTATTATAGGATTTCGATAAATTTTCTATTTGTATCACTTTGTATTTCCTCCTTGACCTTAATTATAACATAAAAAAACGATAAAATAAACCTATTCTATCGTTTTTATTGTTAGAGCAATTTTATAAATTATTTAACTCTCTTACTCGTGTTCTCATATTTTCTACTTGTTTTTGAGTTATTCCTTTTACACTACCAAATCTCTTCAAATTTTCTTCTAATTCTTTATTGCTCTTAGAATTTTCTGCTAATTTAACACTTGCTATGCTTTCTTTATCTGCCCATTTGTCAGAATTGTTCTTATTTACTTTCATTCCTTTTATTATTAGACTGTCATCCTGTATTCCATATTGTTTATATTCATACATTGCATTCATAGCTTGCTTAATTTTTTCCTTATCTCCCTTATCAATATTCAATTCATTTTGAAGTCTTCTTCTCATAGCTTTATCTTTCATAAATGTTTCTTTAGCTTTTTCTCTCATTACTTCATTATATCTATCTCCATAGTATTCTTTTTCAACCTGCTCTCTTTTTGCTTCTATAGATTGATAATTTCTTTTTACATCTGCTTCAACTCTATTAATAGTTCCTGTACTTAATGCTGCACCAATACCAGCTGCTGCTGTTGTATTTTTTAATGCTGTTGAAGGATCTCCAGAAGCAATTCCTGCTGCTAGTCCTATTCCTCCCAGTGCTAAAGCTGATGCTGCTCCTGCTCCAAATTTTATTGCATCCCCTGGAATTTCTTTTATACCTTGTTTTGCAGCAGATTTTAGTTCATTTCCTAATAGTCTTGTATTAATCGCAATTGTACTTCCAATTTTCGACCTTTTCTTTTCTTTGACATTTGGAGTTTCTGGAATATCATTCGATTCTATATCTTGAGTTTCAGCTTCTATATGTTCTTCTATATTATCTTCATCACTAGCTTGTTCTTGTTGCATAAACCTTGCTTCATCTTCATTATGTTGATCTTCTAGTTCTTGATATGCTGCAAAATCCTCATCAGACCAATTACTATTATCACTTATTGCTTCTCTTTGAAGTTCTTCCAAATATTGTCTTTCGTTAGCAAGTCTTGCTTGTTCTTGGCTAGTATTCAATTCTCTACTTCTACTATCAGAATCATTTGTTGAGTCAGTTCTAGTTTCTTCTCCAGAATTAGGATCTCCACTAACAAGTCCTTCATATAATCTCTGTTGAGTATGTTCTGAGTCTGGTTTTATAAATAGTTTATTTTTGTCTTCATTTTCTTTGCCTTTACTTTCTATTTTACCATTTCCTCCCCCATGTCCACCTTTTGCAAATCTTCCTAATGAACTTATAGCTGACATTGTAAATGCTGCTCCTGCTGCTCCTGCAAATAATCCTGGTGAAGATGCTTTGTTAAATCCAAACATTGTCCTTAAGAATTTTTCTGCTGGAACCATAAATCCAATTGTAACTAATGCATACATAACATTTGTTGATACTAGTTCAAAAGCCATTGTTACGAAAATTGTATATAATATTAAGTGGAATGGTTGAATTGCTAGGTTGAATATATATTCTTTTAACCACATATCAAAAGCTTGTGCTTTTCCGTCATGTATTTTATCTACAGGATATGTTAGTGCAACAAAAGGTGCAATAACTGTCAAAAACAGTAAGTATAATAACCTCTTTAAATATGTAAAAGTAAAAACTAATGTAAATATTACTAATGCAAAAAATGCTAATGTATATCCTACATTTTCCATATTATCAGATGCTTCTTGAGCTTGAATTCTATATAGTCCCATTAAATTTGTTGGCCATTTTATATATTCTTCTCCATTTTCTTCATATAAGTATTGAATTTCATCTGTTTCTAACTTTTTAATATTTTCTTTCAATGTTTCTTTATCTTCTACTCCGCTGATAACTCCTATAGTTACATTGTTTCCTAATGTGTTATTTAATATATTAGTTATACTTTCAACAACACTATGAGCAAATATCATTATATAATGCATTAATACAATTAAGCATACTGCAATAATCCAATCTCCTAGCATTTGTTTATATTTTGCCTTTTCTGCTGCTATACTTGTTGCCATCATTCGAATTCCTATATATATTAATACAATCATTGAGCCAAGTAAAGCAATATTTCTTATTATAAAATACCATTTTGCAATTATATTTCTTAATTCATAAGATGAATTATTTACAGATGTAGTAATTTGTTCTCCATCTTTCTCATAATAATATCTTTCAACCTTTTTGTCAGAATCACTTTGCATATCTTTCCATTCTTCAGCTGTAACAGTTATTGGCTGCGAAGATGTTACATTGCCATCTGAATCTACTGTATTATATTCAACATGTAATTGTTTCGGATTGAAAATGTTAGCATCAAATAATAATATTTTTCCTGTAAATATTTCCTCTGGACTTATTGTATATGTTGGAAGTACTAATGTATCTCCACAAGCATCTGCCACAACTGAGCTAACTGCAACCATGACATTTCCAAGTGCTTCATATCCAATAACAGCTCCAACTACAACACCCGTTAAAGCTGTTTTTATCAACGCTCCTCCAACAAATTTTAGTGCTGCAACTAATAATCCTGGTGCAAAACATGCAGCAACAACAACTAGTACTATTGCTATAACCCATGGTATTATTTTTTCCCACCAATTTGCATCAGAACTATCCATTGCTATAGTAGCATCTGTTCCCATAACTGATTTTTGTATTATGTTCATAATACCATCGCCTATTCCCTGGAGTAAACTACATATAGGTCCTATCAATATTCCTCCAACACCAGATCCTTCTTCACTGGCATATACTTTTTTTGGTGTTCCTACATTTATAAGTGCAAGAAATATACATATACATATTATTAACTTATATAAAAAATTTTTCTTTGTCATAAAAGTCATTTCATTACTCCTTAATAATTCTTTCTAGACTCTACCAATTTATTTAAGTTTGTTTCCACAAATTCAAATTCTTTTTGTGTAGGCATTATTTTTAATATTGCTGTTTCTTGCCCTACTTTAAATAATCCTTCACCTTTTCCACAAGTAACTAAAAATCCTGCTTCTCCTTCGCTCAATTTAAAAACTTCTTTCAAATATTGAATTTCTGATTTATCTTGTGCTAAAAATAATTTTGTATCTGAAGATGTAAGAACAGCTTGTGCTTCCGGCTTTTCATAAAAGTCTTGGAATCTTTGAGAAACTACTGCAAGTGAAACATTTCTCTTTCTTGCACGTCTTGCCATTGTATTTAAAAAGTCTACAGCTTCTGGGTATGGCAATAACATCCATGCTTCATCAACAATAATTCTCTTTTTTCTTGCTTTTCTTCTATCTTCGCTATTTTTCTTTACAAGTTTTTCCCAAATCCATGTTAAAAGAATTTGTTGTGCTAATGGTCTAGCAAATTTTTCTTCTAGTTGAGAAATGTTTAAATTGATGAATGGTACTCCTTCTGTTAATTCAAATGTTGACTGTCCATCAAAATATGCCATTTGCCCATTGTATTCTCTTATATATTGTTTCATTACTTTTAGCAAATAACTATAATGAAATCTATAATCTTCATTTGTATTTTCTTGAGCTTTCTTTTGTAATCTTTTATACCAAGAACCTACTGTTGGCATTTTTTTCTTTGCTTTAAATAGTTTGTCTCCTCTATTTGCATTACTTGATTTTTCATATAAACTGCTTGGATCACTTGTAATTCCTATACTTTCATATTCTTCAGCTACAGCCTCAGCTATTATCTGTTTAGTTAACTCATTTACTTCTTTACTTCTTGTACTTCCTCTAGCCATTGTAAGTAATGATTGTGTTACATCTTCTACTTTACTTTCTACATTAATTGTTAGTCTTTCTCTTCCTGTTATTTCATCTTTTATCGTTTCTGTTTCCAAATCAAATAAATTTATTACTGTCTTAGATGTAGGACTAATAACAACATTTATTCCTCCTAGTGATTCAGCTACTATAGTATATTCTCCTTCAGCATCAAGAGCTAAACTTTCTATTCCCATTAAGATTGAAGATCTGCTTATTAATGTTTTCATTGTTACAGATTTACCTGCACCTGATTTAGCAAATATAACCATATTGTAATTAGTTAATGAATTATGAAAATTATCGAATAATATAGGAGTTCCTGTTTGCTTGTTAAATCCTAATGGTATTCCTGTCGAATGACTAACATCAGATGTTGTAAATGGAAATACTGTTGACATAGATCTCCTATCAAATGTATGTTGTTTGTTTATTTTATCTTCCATTAATGGCAAATTAGATTTAAATGCATCTTCTTGCATTGCCCATGCTGTTTTTATTCCAACCAAAGATTTTGACATTTCTGTTGATAATAATTTTGTTAATCTGTCTAATTCTTCCAAACTATATGAAAATATTGTTGAAACAATAGAAGCTTCATATAATCTATTAAATCCTGCTGCAATCTCATCTCTTAATTGCTCTGCCTCAAGTCTTTTTTGAGTTAAATTACTTTCTCTATTGATATTTCCCTTATCTGCAGCAACAATTCTTTCTGTTTCTAATTCATTTATTATTCTATTTAATTCATTTTGAGATTTTGCTTCTTGTATTGGTTTTATATATATTGATGTATTTATATCTCCAAAAAAATACATATCTCTAAATAATTCAGGAAATGTACACATTCTTGGTAAACCTGATACAAAAAAACTCCTTGCATATTTTTTAACATTTGATATTATCTCTAGATGATCTATATTACTTGCATCTATTCCAGATGGAGCAATTAATTCTTTTATACTCTTTTTTTTCAAAAACTGTGTTGATTGTCCTTCATTATACAACTGCATTTTTTCTTCTTCCTCTTGTTTTCTTGCCATTTGATTTTCCTCCTTCTTCTGTATTTGATAATTTCTCAGCTGCCAAATTTTTAATTTCTGTTCCTAAGTATTGTTCATTATCTTCAAGTATCATTCTTGCAACATCATTGATTATATCTTCCATATTGTCTTCTTTTTCTTTTGCTCTCATTTCAAGTTCACTTTGTGCTTCTTGTATTTTTTCTTTTGCTTTAATCATAGCTTTTTCTTTTATAATCTTATCTAATTCTTTAATTTTCTTTTCATATACATCTGGAGCTGTAGAATATAATTCGCTAAATCCTGCTTTTACAAGTCTATCTAATGTTAATGTTTCTGCTTCATCTCTGTTATATGCTATATATAATAATTCAATAAGTTCATTTGTTCTTAATATTTTGCCTTTAACACCACATGCTGACAATGAAGAAATTATTGATTGTGCTCGTGTATATAATTCTGAAAAGGCTACATTTTTTAATTCTGCTTTGTCCAATTTTTCGTTACTTGCTTCACTTGCATAATAAGGAACAATAATATAATAATTTTTACTCAATATATTTTTGTTTAAACTCATTCTTTCTGTATCTTTAACAATAGAAACTCCATATTCATATAAATTTGATTGTTTTGTTAGTTCATATTTTGCCTTTGCCAATTGTTCATCTGTGTACTCATCTGAATCTAACATTTCTTCATATCTCATTTTCATATTTTCATACTTATTTTCTATTTCTTTAATTTTCTCTCTATATACAGTCAAACTGTTTTCTAAATTGATTGCTCTTGTTTGAATATATATTTGAATAGTATTTCTTAAGCTGTTTAGAAATTGTACGAAACCTTCTTCTACACCATTTTTTTCTACTCCTGACATTAAGTCATAATTTACACCTTGGCATTCTACTACCATTAAAAATCTAGTTGAATTTTTTTGTATAATCATATTATCTTCTACTTCATCAAATTCCATAAAATTGAATATTGAATCTTTATTTGAATTTACATTTGTAGTTCTATTTTCTTTTTTTGTTTCGCTTACATTTTGACTCATTTTTTGCTTATATTTCAAATATCCCCAATATATTCCTAGTCCTAGTAAAATTATTACTACTGCTCCTAGTATATATATAAGAATTTGTATTAGTTGTTCAGTAGATTGACTATCCATTTAACTTTTCCTCCTTTGCATATACATATAATTTTTTGCTTTTTCTTTTGAATTTTATATATCTAATTAAAACATCATCTATATTTTCTCCACCTACTTTTTGTGATATTTTTAAACCATTTGCTTCAGGTACTTTAAATGTTCCTATTGCATATCCTATACCTGCAAATATTAATGTAATTATGATTCCTAACATTGTTAATCCTAATAAACTAAACAAAAAATAAAATATAAGGCCAACAACTCCTCCTATTGTTGATGTTACTATTGATTTTGTTGAAAATATAAATAATATTCTTCCTTCTCCTTTGACATTTCTTGGTAAATTATATGTTCCCATTTTTTCCTCCTTTGTTATGATATAATAATTCTATTATATTATAACAAAAAAAATCGATAAATGGAAGTATTTATCGATTTTTTTTTATTTTTTATATTAGACTACTTATTTAGTCCATCAGCAAAATTGAAAACCATAGTAGCTATTGTTGAAGCTCCGAAAATTAATATTGCACCAACAACATATGGAATCATTGTCTTTTTATATTCTGCTTTTTCTTCTGCTGAACCCATCATATATTTTATACCTAGTACCATTAAAACTAATACAGATACAACCATTCCAATTGTTGATAATATACCCATTAATTTTTCTCCCAATTCTGATATTCCTTCTGTACCTTCAGGATTAGGTTTTAATTCTCCTGGGCTTGTTGTTGCAAACACAACTGAACCTAACATAGCTACCATTATTAATACTGAAATTAATGTAACTAAAATTTTCATTGTTCTTGTTTTCATTATATAAACCTCCTTTTATTTTTTATTTATATTTTAATCTGGTTTTCCAGAATTTTAATAACTATTATATGTTTGATAATACTCCCATCATTATTTTCCATATTCCAAATGCTCCGAATGTTATCACACAGCCTACTACATATGGCATTAAAAGTTCTTTTGTTTTTGCTTGTTCCTCTATACTTCCTGTCATAAGTTTTATTCCTATTACAGCTCCTATTATTACTGATATAGAAATTCCTAATGTAAGTAATGCATTATATATTATATTTACTGTATGAACTATTTGATTTTGATCCACTACTGCTTGTTCAGGATCTTTTTTGCCTTCTTCTTCTCCATCTTTAATAAATTCTTCTCCTGAGTTTTTGATATCCTCCCAAAAACCTGCATTTGAAACTGGTATAAACATAAATTGAAATATTAGAATAATAATTATTATTTTAAATATTATGTTTGTTACTTTTATTTCCAATTTCATCCCCTCTTTTTTGAATCTTATATTTTTATAGCTATATTGTATATTACGGTAGCAATGGTTGGAATAGCAAACAACAATATTGCTCCTATTACATAAGACATCATTGTTTTTTTATATTCAGCCTTTTCCTCTATGCTTCCTAACATATATTTGATACCGATAATCATCAAAATAACTACTGACAAAATTGTTCCTACTACATTTATTACTCCTAATATTATTTCTGTCATACCTTTTAGTCCTTCGTCATTATCACGAGCTCCCATTGGATTATATTGTTCAGGATTATCTAGTGGATTGTTTATTGCATGTACATTATAATTGCTAAAAATTGCTAATACAATTGCAAATAATAATATTATTTTTATCACTATCATTATTCGATTTTTCACTTTGTATCACCTCATTTTACAATTTTATACACTATATTATATAAATTATACAATATTTGATGTTTTCTTGCAAGTTTTTTTGATAAAATTTGTAAGTTTTTTTATAAAAATAGCTATTTTAAGCTAAATTTTTAGTTTGTTTTTCTGTGATTTTCAAAATTTTTTAGTCAAAATTTAAAATAGCTAGATTAGAAAACTTTTAAATTTTCTAATCTAACTATTGGTATATTTCTAAAACATTTTTGTTTTTCACCGATTTATTTAACTTTATTCTATATTAAATGAGTATACAAAATTCATTTCATCTTCTAATTTCATTATAATATTAAAATTTTTGTCTTGCATATTCTCTCCATCTCTCTTAATTTTGGCTTTGTATATATATATTTCTCCATCTTGTATAAGTTCTACAAATTCTATTGTATTTTCTTTTGAAATATTATTTTGTATATATTTTTGGAAATCATCTTCTGTTGGATATCTGCTACTTCTAAATGTAGTATCTAATTTATTGTATAAATATTCATAATCTTTATCTTTTAATGCCTCTTCTATTTTTTGTACATTTAGTACTACTTTTTCTTCACTTGTTGCAGTATTATATTGTTCAATAAATTCCGGTAAATCTACAGTATATAAATCTAGGATTAAATTATAATTCATTACTGCATTTTCATTGAAAATATAGTAATTTTCATTTTGGTCTATGCAAATATATTGTACATAATCTTCATATACATTATATTTATAACTTTGTAGTGTTGCAGTAATTATGTTTCTTCTATTTTCTTCAATATATTTTTCATATTCTGATATTCCATTAAATTTGTTTGTCTTGTATTCTTCATCTAATTTTTCATACAAATAATCTATGTTATCATACATAACAGATTTAGTATAGCTCTTTAAAAGTTCTTTTGCATATTCTTCATCGTTGATATATTCATAATTGTATTTATTGTATATTCTATTTTCAATTTCAGTTATATCTATTTTTACTTCTGTTTTATCAAATTGATGTTTATTAGCATATTCATAAGTATATATATTAAATGTTAAATTATTATCATCTAATGCTAGAACTAAATTAAACTTTTCTTTTTCAAGGCTGTCTTTTTCTACTATTTGTCCAGATATGTAATAAAACTTTAGAGTTTCTGTTATTTCTCTTACATACATATTTTCAATCAATATTTCAATATCTTTATAATTTCCTAGTTTTTCTTGTAAATTGTTAGTAGTTAGTGCCATTTCTTTTATACTGTTTTCATCAAAAAAACTATATATACGTTTTTTTACTGTTTCTTTTTCCTTCTCTATTGTTTCATTTAAATTTTCCATTCCTTCATCTTGTTCAAAAATTAAAATGTCTTCTTCTGTTTTATTTAACTCACAAAGTGCAAAAAAATATTGATTTATAACATTCTTTACAGTAAAAAACTCATTTTTTATTGTAACTCTTTCTATACTATTTTTAATTTCAGTATTTGATACATTTTCATTTGGAGTTATATCATTATTGATTTTTTTTAGTTTCAGTATCATTATTAAAATTATTAACATTAATATTATTAGTATAGTAATTAATATAATTATGAATTTTGAAATTTTTTTCATATTTATCTTCCTTTAAATTTTATATTTTTTCATTATTGAGTAATGGAACTAGATTTATTATCCTCCAGAAATAACCTCTTCACCAGATGCATTTGTATATTTTTCTTGAGTAAATAACAACCAATTTGCATATTTTCTATCATATGTTGTACTTGAATAATTAAACGGTTCATAATTTCTTCTAAGTTTTTCTGCATCAAGTTTTCCATTTTCATCTAAAGAATTTCTATATGCATCTGGAAATTCATTAATATTTCCATATTGATAACATACTGCTGTTAGAGCATCCATTTGAGCTTGTGAAAAATTGAATTCTGGCAAATAATCAGCAATTTTGCCTTTTACTGAACTTTGGAATCCTGATATTATATCATTTAAGACAGTTAGTACTGTGCTTTTATCCACTAAAGAACCTTCACTTAGTGATATTACATCAATTCCATAAGCAGAAAAATTACTTTGCCAGTTATAATATCCATTTCCAAATAGTGGATGTACTACTTTTGCATTAGATTCACTTGATATAAAAGTAGCTATTCCATATGCAATATTATTATGACCATAACTTCCATCTTCGTAAACAATATAGTTCTTCTCATCTGCAGTTAAATATTTTGATGGAAATTTTGTACTTCGACCTGTTTCATATGCCCATAATGCTCCGTTTTCCCATAGTTTAATATAATTTTCTAACGCATTTCCTATAACTTTGTTCATAGAATTTGGATTAATAATTTGAATATTGTACTCTGTCACACCATAATCTTCGCCTGTTGCCTTATATAATAAGTATTTTGTTAAATCAATCATTTCGACTGTATCTTCACTATTATTTAATATTTGTACTAATATTTGTAGCCCACTAATAATATTGCTTCTTGCAGTTCTATATTTTATAAATAAAGTAACAAAATTATCTTCTTCTGATTTTTTATCTGTCTTTTCTATTGTTTCTGCTGGAGATGAAATATATTTCGTGGTTAGTGTGGTACTTGTGTTATTAACAGTTCTATTTATTGTTTTATAATAATATTTACTCCATAAATTTGTTACACGAGTTATTACATTTGTATATGTTTGTAAATATTCACGTTGTTTTGCCTGTCTAAATCCTTCTGCTAATCCAGCTGTATCTATTGCATCTTCTTTATCTGGAGAATCTTCACTTGGATATTCATCATCTTCAAAGTCATTGCTTGATTGGGTAGTCGTAGGTTCCGCTACTTGTTTTTCAGCTTTTTGCGTGTAATCAGCAATCCATACATTTGCTTTTGTTAAAATTATGTTTATGGTGTTTGTCTTAGTTATAATTGTAGTAGTTGTTGTATATTGCTGTTCTAATTCTTTGGTAAATGGTCCTCCATATTCATTTTTATTGTATATAATTTGGTTATCACCACTATATGCTACATTTACAGTAATATCATCTGTAATTACTTTTGTTGATTTAGTATATGTATCTGTCATTACAGTTGTATTTTCTGTTAAATTATCGTATATTGTAATTTCTATCTCACTATTATATACTAAGTCTGCTAATTCAAGAACAAAGTCTTTATCTTGTGATATAACTAATAATGCCCATAAATAGTCAAATGGCATTTTATATTCATTTGTTAATTGTTGGTAATTTATTTTAGTTGTTATCATACTATATTGAGTTACATTTTTTTGTTCTTGTTCAGGATCATCTGATGTTACTATTTCTGTTGTTTCATTCCAAGTTGCAACTTTTGCATAGTAGCCTGCAGATCCTGAAGTTGTCCATTGTGAAGATGAATCAACATTAATTGCAGAACCAAATCCACCAGTTCCATTTCCTTGTCCATTATCATACTTATACAATAATGGATCAATATAAGCTCCATTTAATTTTATTGCAAAATGTAAGTGTGGTCCTGATCCTATTCCTGATTTTCCTGATAATGCTATAACTTGTCCTTTTGACACAACATCTCCTACTGATACAAGTAATTGACTATTATGTAAATACCATGATTGAAAGCCGTTACCATGATCTATTGTTATAAAGTTTCCATTGAAATCATTATAATCTGAATTTACTACTGTACCAGATTCTGTTGCATATACTTCTGTTCCAGTGGTAACACCTATATCTATTCCTTGATGATATTTAGACGCACCATCTACGTCGATATTTCTATATCCAAAAGGTGATGTTATTGAAGCTGTTGGGCTTGTTGGCCATTTAAGTGGTGCGTTTTCTTCATCACTCGTTTCAATGCTACTATTTGTATCACTGCTTGTATTTTCATCTTCATTACTAGTAATATTTTCACTACCAAAATTAGGATTGTCAAAATAATTTCCTCCATTTATTACTTTTAATGCAGAACCTTGCCACTCAGGATGACATGAGCTAGTTCCTGGGTTATCATGCATTGAACTTGCTTGTCCACAATCATTGTAATCTGGATAGAGTCCACTTACCCATCCAGGTGTACACCAAGTCACCTCGTTAACGTAAAATTCTAATATATTTGTACCACTATGATGTCCCCATTCATTTTTTGCATCTTCTCCTTTTATATCACAGATAATACATGGAATTATTTGTTCTTGACCATTTTTGTCTATGTAATAATAATCTATGTAATCTCCAACTTTTCCAAATTTATCTGTTGTAGCTACAGTATACCTTCCATTTATTCTTCCAAATCCTTCGTTATCAAAAGTCATTCCAGCTTGTTCTTTTAATTTTAATTGTTCATGTAAACCTATAAGTTGCCAACTATTAAATGTATATATTGTACCATAGTTTTGACCTTGTGGTATTTCAATAACATCTCCTTTTTCAATTATTTCTGCCTTACCATCTGTTCCAATTTCATAGTTTCCACCAGTTGATGATTGATATCCTTTTTCAATAGTAAAATGATTTAATGCTTTTTCTTTAAACTCATCTGATCCTGTTTGATTATACTGGTCTATATAAGATTGAAATGTTTCTGGATCTACATATGTTAAAGTCTCTACAGTTCCATCACTTTTTTCTCTTTTTAATTTTATAATTCCTTGCACATCTTTAGAGTCAATATCTTCATTAATGCTTTTCCAATCAATTGGTTCGTTTGGATTCTCTCTTGTGTCTAAATAGTCTGTTACTTGTTGTGCATTTATTAATTTTTTCAATTCTTCTGGACTATCTAAATATACGTCTACTCTGGTTTCATTTTCTATCATTTGTTCCCATAATTCTTGTGCAGTAAGGGATGTAGTTATTTTTCCATCATTATCTATAGTTACACTATTCGTATGTTCTTCAACTGCATATGGAGTATTTGATTTATCTCCTTCTTTATATGAGCCATCATCTAAAAGGATATAATATTGTATTGCAGCTATTACTATAACAATAATTCCTACTATCAATAGTAATATTGATAGTCTTTTTAAAAAAAAGATAGCAATACCTTTTATTTTTTTAAATTCTTCATTCATATTTGCTCCTTTATAATTCTATTTTTAATCTTGCTATTTCATTTCCACCTAACTGAATCTCTGGAAAAACAGTACTTGTTATTTTTCTAGTTGAACTAAATTTGCAATAATATTTTATTACTACTTTTTTTGTTTCACCAGGCATTACTCTTAAATCAGATTCTGCTAATTCATTCATGTATGCATAATATTTTATACTGTTTTTATCTTCTAAATACATTTCTGCTTCACTTTCAATATCATTTAATCTAATCACATTTTTTGAACCATTCTTAACTTCGTATGTATATGTAGTAAAATCCATATATTGATTTTTTTCTACAACTTTTATTTTTAGGTCAAATGCCTCTGTTTCTTTATTTAATTCTTCCTGTCCCACATATCCATTTATATTAAGTTTATAATTATCATCCTCATCTTTTACTACTGAAATATAGTCTTGTATGTTATTATCAGAATTATATATTCCTGTTGATAATGCATCATCTGAAAATTTAACTTTGTATATATTATCTACCCAATTTTCTACAGAAATATTTTTTAATTTTCCATCAAATATTTTTTTATAATACAACTCTATAAAATCTTCTACTGTTGGATACATTTCTTTTTTGCATTCTTCTGATAGTAAGTTATATGCATCATCTGTATTATTATTGTTACAATATTCTGCAAACTTATCTATGGATTTTAGTAACTCTGTTTGTGTTTTTGATAATTCTTCACCTGTTACAGTTGATTTATTTTCATCAGATATTATTGTATTAAAATCTTGTTTGTTTTCATTTCCTGTTGTAACAAAATTATTTTGTTTTTCTTCTTGATTTTTTATGGTTATCAATTTAAATAATTGTATTATTATTATTACAATTATAAATATTCCTGCTATTTTCAAAAATTTTTTTCCATTTTTATTATACCAAACAATAAATTCTCGCATTACTTTATATCTCCTTCTAACATATTTAATAAAATTATACCATATTCTTATAAATTTTTTCAACAAATTTCGATTTTTTAAGAGATTTTTGTCCTTATATTTTTATGTTAAAAGACACTTAAAACACAATAAAAGCATACACTATTAATTAAAAATCAACAATGTATGCTCTTGTTATCTATAACTCATCCTTTTATATACTCTTCATACCCATATTCTGCAGAAGTACCTTCAATTTCTTTAATAGATAATCCTATTTTTAATTTTTCTTTATTTATATCTATTATTTTAGCATTAACTGTTTGCCCTAGTTTTAGTTCATCTTCTGGTTTTACTACTCTTTTCAAACCTGTTATTTCTGAATTATGTACTAATCCTTCTAATCCATATTCTAATTCTAGAAATGCTCCAAAAGGCATAAATCTAACAACTTTACAAGTAACAATATCACCAATTTTATATTTGTTAGCCAAATTAAACCATGGATTTTCTCCTTTTTGAGGATATTCCAAACTAATTCTTTTTTCTTCTTTATTGAAATCCTTAATTTTCACTTCTATTTCTTCATCTATATTAAATTTATCTTCAAGTTTTTGTTTTTTATCCCATATTAATTCTGATTTATGTGCTAATCCAGTAACAAATCCTAAGTCTACAAATATTCCATAATCAGTTATTTTTGAAATTTTTCCTTTATATGTTTGACCTATTTTTATATTATTCCAAAAGTCTTCAATATTTTTTATTTTTTCTTGTTTTTGTTTTTCTCTTTCTTTTGCTTGTTGAATTTTTATTTCTTTTTCCTTCTTAACTTGTTCTCTTTTTTTAAATTTCTTATAAGATAATAAAACATTTCCAAGTCCATCATTCCATTTAAGTACATCTGCTGTAATTGTATCTCCTACTTTAAATTCATCTTTTGGATTTTTAAATTCATCATCTGAATATTCATATAATGGTATAATTCCATCTGCTTTATATTTAAAATCCACAAAAATTTCACCTTTTCTTGATATCTGTATTACAGTTCCTGTTACTGTTTTATCAAATTTTTTATTACTTATTGTCTTACTATATAATTCTTCAAAGCTTTCTTCTGACATATTTTATATTTCCTTTCTTTCCTATTATACTATATAGCTAAAATCTTAACACATATTTTAATTTTTTTCAACAAAAAAAACACAGGAATAAAACATTCTGTGCTTTTGGCGGAGATGAGAGGGTTCGAACCTCCGCGCCGTGTTACCGACCTAACTGTTTAGCAAACAGTCCCCTTCACCACTTGGGTACATCTCCATTATATTAATAAAAGTTAGATATTTTATATCTATCTAACCTTTATTGTTTGGCGGAGAGGGTGGGATTCGAACCCACGGTACGCTACAAACGCACGCCAATTTTCAAGACTGGTGCCATAAACCAACTCGACCACCTCTCCATGTCTAGCGACAGTAATAATCTTAGCACATTATACTGTCACTTGTCAATAGTTTTTTAGAAATTATTTTATTAAGCTTAACATTCTTTCTAAATCTTCATTATTGTTATATTCTATTATAATTCTTCCTTTTCTTTTTCCTTGATCCAATTTTACTTTTGTACCGAAAAAACCTTGGAACCTATCTTCAATGTCTTCATATAAATATTTATATCTTGGGTCTAATTTTTTTTCTTTTTTAGTTATTCTGTTTTTGCTCTCAGCTTGTCTAACAGTTTCTCCCTTATCAACCATTCTTATTGCTGCTGCATACTGTCTTTCAGCATCTTCTATTCCTGCTAGAGCTTTGCAATGTCCTTCTGTTAATTTACCCTGTTTTACTAATTCTAATACATCTGGTGCTAAATATAATATTCTTAGTGTATTTGATACACTGCTTCTACTTTTTCCTATTTTTTTAGAAACTTGTTCTTGTGTTAATCCATATTTATCCATTAAATGTCGTATTCCTAAAGCTTTTTCTAAAGGATTTAAATCTTCTCTTTGTATATTTTCAATTAAAGCAATTTCTTTGTTTATTTGTTCATTATCATCTCTTATAATTGCTGGTATTTCTTCTAGTCCAGCAATCTTAGCAGCTCTCCATCTTCTTTCTCCTGCTACAATTGCATAATAACCATTTTGTTTTGATACTACAATTGGTTGAATTATTCCATAAGTTTTTATTGATTCTGCTAACTCTTCTAGAGATTCTTGATTAAAAGTTTTTCTAGGTTGATCTCTGTTAGGTTCTACTTCTGCTATTTTTAGAGATTTTAAATTTTCATTATTTTCAGTTTGTTCTATATTTTCATTATTTTCAATAGATGCACTTCCAAATAAGGCATCTAATCCTTTCCCTAAACCTGTCATTTTTGGCATATTTATCCCCTCCTATTTTAAGAATTATTTTTTAACAATTCTTTTGTAAATTTTTCATATGCTTTGGCCCCTTTAGATTTTGGATCATATATTGAAATTGGCATACCATAACTTGGAGCTTCGCTTAATCTTACATTTCTTGGTATTACAGTTTTATATACTTTATCTTCAAAATATTTTTTTACTTCTTTTACAACTTGATTTGATAAATTAGTTCTAGCATCATACATTGTTAGTAATGCTCCTTCTATTTCTAAGTTTTTATTCAAATGTTTTTTTACCAAATTTACTGTATTTAACAATTGTCCTAGTCCTTCTAATGCAAAATATTCGCATTGTACTGGTATTAGCACACTATCAGATGCTGTAAATGCATTTAATGTAATTAGTCCTAATGATGGTGGACAATCTATTAAAATATAATCATATTTTTCTTTTATTTCATCTAATTTGCTTTTTAACCTTTGTTCTCTTGACATCATAGAGACTAATTCTACTTCAGCTCCAGCCAAACTTATGTTCGATGGACATACTTCTAGATTTTTTATTGAAGTTTCTTGTATTGTTTCTTCAAATAATGTTTCGCCTACTAGTATATCATAAACAGATAATTCCAATTCTTTTGTTATTCCTAATCCACTTGTTGCATTACCTTGTGGATCAGTATCTATCAATAATATTTTTTTACCTCTTTTTGCTAATAAAGTAGCTAAATTTACTGTTGTTGTTGTCTTCCCTACACCACCTTTTTGGTTTGCTACTGATATTACTTTTCCCATTTTTACTACCTACCTTTCTAGTAATGTTTTATATTTTTCATTTGTTTTAGCATAATAATAATATATAAAAAACCAAAAATAGTCAATAGTTTTTTTTAATACAAATAAAAAACTCCACATTTTTTTGTGGAATTTTTTTATTTTAATGGTTCCTTACTTGGTGTTCCTGCTTTTCTTGGATATTTTTTTGATGTAGGCTTATTTTTATTTATTATAATTACAGTTCTACCAATATCACTTTCTGGTAAATTAAATTCTTCTATGCTTTCAATTTGTCCTCCTAGAATTTGAATTGCATTTTGAGCTTCGTCTATCTCTTGTTTTGCATTACTTGCTTTCATACTTATTATTTTTCCATTAATTTTAACAAGAGGAATTAAATATTCTGACAATGTAGATAAATTTGCAACCGCTCTCGAAGTAGCAATATCAAAAGTTTCTCTATATTTTATATTTTGGCCTAATTCTTCTGCTCTTGCATGAACAATTTCTATATTTTTTAACTTTAGTGTATTTACAACTTCTTGTAAAAATATTAATCTCTTGTTTAATGAATCCACAAGTGTCATCTTTATAGTAGGATTCATTATACATAAAGGTATTCCAGGAAATCCTGCTCCAGTTCCTACATCAACAACTTTATAATCATTTTTTATATATTTTAAAATTGTAAGTGAATCTATAAAATGTTTTGTAATAATTTCTTCTGGTTCAGTTATTGCTGTTAAGTTTATTTTCTCATTCCAATCAATTAACAATTTCATATATTCGAAAAATTGTTCAGTTTGCTCCATAGAAAAATGAATTTCTAATTTTTTTAATTTTTCTTGCATAATTTCTATAAATTTTTCTTTTTGCATTTCATTCATAATAATAACTCTCCTATATACTTTTAAATTTTATTATTTTTCTTTTGAGTTTGTAAATATACTAATAACACAGATATATCAGCAGGAGACACACCAGATATTCTTGATGCTTGCCCTATAGAATGTGGTTTGTGCTTATTAAGTTTTTGCCTAGCTTCCAAACAGATTCCTTTTATATTATTATAATCTAACTCTTCTGGTAATAGTTTTTTCTCCATTTTTTTGAATTTTTCAACTTGAGCTTCTTGAAGTTTTATATATCCTTCATATTTTATTTGTATTTCTACTTCTTCTTTAACTTGTTCTCCTAAAACCGGTCTTTCTGGATCAATTGCTTCAAGTGAATCATATGTAATTTCTACTCTTTTTAGTAATTCTGATAATTTTGATCCTGTTGTTAATGGTGCAGTTCCATGTGAAGTTAAGAATTCATTAACTTCTTGGGTAGGTTTAACAACTGTATTTTTTAGTCTTTCCTTTTCTTTTTCAATTTTTTGTTTTTTATCAAGAAATTTATTATATCTTTCATCAGAAATTAATCCTATTTCATGACCTTTTTCTGTTAATCTTAAATCTGCATTGTCTTGTCTCAAAAGCAATCTATATTCTGCTCTTGATGTCATCATTCTATATGGCTCATTAGTTCCTTTTGTTACTATATCATCAATTAAAACACCTATATAAGCTTCTGTTCTATCTAAAATTAATGGCTCTTTTCCTTTAATTTTTTGTACTGCATTGATTCCTGCTATTAGTCCTTGGCATGCTGCTTCTTCATATCCAGAAGTTCCATTAGTTTGCCCAGCAAAAAATAATCCACTTATTTTTTTATATTCTAAAGATAATTTTAGTTCAGCAGGATCTATACAATCATATTCTATTGCATATGCAGGTCTAGTAAATTCACAATGCTCTAATCCAGGTAATGTTCTATACATTGCGATTTGCACATCTTCTGGAAGTGATGAACTCATTCCTTGAATATACATTTCATCAGTATCTATTCCTACTGGTTCTACAAAAACTTGATGCCTTTCTTTATCAGCAAATCTTACAACTTTATCTTCTATAGAAGGACAATATCTTGGTCCAGTACCTTCTATTACTCCTGCATAAAGTGGAGATCTATGTAGATTTTCTCTTATTATTTTATGAGTTTCTGCATTTGTATAAGTTAACCAACAATCAACTTGTTCAAATTCTCTCATTTTATCTTCAAAGGAAAACGGTATTATGTCAACATCTCCTTTTTGAATTTCAAGCTTTGAAAAATCTATACTTTTTTTGTTTATTCTAGCTGGTGTTCCTGTTTTAAATCTTATTAAATTTATGCCTAAATTTTTTAAGCATTCTGATAGCTTATTAGCTGGAAATACTCCATCTGGACCTGCTTCTTTTGTGTAATCTCCTATAAATATTTTTCCTTTTAGATATGTTCCTGTTGCTACGACTATTGTCTTTACATTATATATTGCTCCAACATCTGTTTCAACAGATTTAACTTGTGAATTTCCTAATGTTATGTTTACTATTTCAGCTTGTTTTATATCTAAATTCTCTTGTTTTTCTAATGTATGCTTCATTTCCATTTGATATTTTTTTCTATCAGCTTGAGCTCTTAGTGAATGTACAGCTGGGCCCTTTGAAGTATTTAACATTTTTATTTGTATCATTGTTTTATCTATATTTTTGGCCATTTCACCTCCAAGAGCATCAATTTCTCTTACTAAATGACCTTTTGAACTTCCTCCTATATGAGGGTTACATGGCATATTGGCTACTGCTTCTAAACTAATTGAAAATATTGCTGTTTTCATTCCAAGTCTAGCAGCAGCAAGTGCTGCTTCGCATCCTGCATGTCCTGCTCCAATTACTACTACATCATATTCTCCTGCATAGTAACTCATTATATTTTTTCCTCCCTATTCTTATATATTTTTTCCATTTAAATTGTTTTTATTTTCTTTATACGCCATTTTTTATATATTAGTAATATAACTTCATTAATTAATTGTTAAAATCGTTTATTTTAGATTTTAAACGTCGTAAAATTATTTTCCTAAACAAAATTTAGAAAAAATTTCGTTAATAACATCTTCAGTTACAGCTTCTCCTGTTATTTCACTTAAATTTTCTAAAATTTCTTTTATATAAATAGTTATTATATCAATTGGCATATTATTATTTAATGATTCTTCTACTTTTCTTATATTTTCTAATGCTTTTGAAATTATATTTTTATGACGAATATTAGTAATTAATATTTCATTATCAAAATTAATCTTATTTAAATTGAACATTTCTGAAATTTTATTATATAAATCTTCAATTCCTATTTTATTTAAAGCTGAAATCTTTAAAATATTTGCTGAACTATTTTTTAATCTTTCATCTTTTTCTGTAATAATTGTTTTTAAATCAACTTTATTTAATAGAATTATTGATTCTTTTCTTTCTATCAATTTTAGAATTTCTAAATCTTCTTGTGTTAACTCTTTAGAAGCATCAAAAATTGCGATAATCAAATCTGCTTCTTCTGCTTGTTTTATTGATTTTTTTACACCAATCTTTTCTACTTCATCAGATGTTTCTCTTATTCCTGCAGTATCTACTAGTTTTAAAGGAATTCCATTTATATTTACAAATTCTTCTATTGTATCTCTAGTAGTTCCTGCAATATCTGTTACAATAGCTCTTTCTTCTTTTAAAATTGCATTTAAAAGAGATGACTTACCTGAGTTTGGTTTTCCTATAATTGCTGTTTTTATTCCATCTTTTATTATTTTTCCATTGTCAAATGATTTTTCTAGTTTTTCCAATTTGCTCTTTACATTTTCTATCATCTCTCTTATTTCTTTTTCTTGAACTTCTGGTATGTCATATTCA
Organism: uncultured Clostridia bacterium; assembly: GCA_944393125.1. Taxonomy (GTDB): domain Bacteria; phylum Bacillota; class Clostridia; order TANB77; family CAG-508; genus CAG-269. Next base: position 57,255 of record CALXZB010000004.1, read on the forward strand.
GGATAATCAATTGAAACTTCTGCATTTACTAAAACATTTAAAATTTCTTTTTTTATACTTTTTATTTCTTTTGATAAATAACCTTCAAGTTGTTTTATTCCACTTTGCACTTCTCTATCTGATTTTGCATTTATTACATCTATTACAGATTCTGCTTGAGCTAAATCTATTCTTCCATTTAAAAAAGCTCTTTTGGTAAATTCTCCTGGTTCAGCAAGATCTGCTCCATTTTTCAAACATAATTCTAAAATTTTTTTTACTATTATATTTCCACCATGTGAATTAATTTCACACATATTTTCTGTTGTATAGCTTTTTGGTGCCTTAAAATATGAAACTAAAACTTCATCAATTATATTTCCATTTTCTATAATATTTCCATATTTTAAAGTGTATCCTTTTATTTCATCTATGCTAGATTGTGTTTTAGGTCTAAATATTCTTTCTATTATTTTAAATGTGTTTTCTCCACTAATTCTAACTATACCTATTCCTCCAATTCCTGGAGCTGTAGATATTGATGCTATTGTACTCATAATTATTTTCCCTCCTTATATTACAAAAAAAGTCAAAATTCTAATTTAATCTTTTGATTAAAATCTGAACTTTGACTTCCGATTTTTTTATTTATTTTTTTGTAATCACTATTCTTCTTCTTGGTTCTTGTCCTATACTTCTTGTTTCAACATTTGGATTTTCTTGTAAAAAGCTATGAATTATTTTTCTTTCATATGCTTGCATTGGTTCAAGTGTTATTACTTTTCCTGTTTTTTCAACAATTTTAGCTTTTTTTGATGCAAGTTCTTGAAGCGTTTTTATTCTTTTTTCTTTGTATCTTTCAACATCTAATCTTACAATTATTCTGTTTTCACAGTTTTTATTAGCAATGGCTTTTAAAATATTTTCTAAAGCATATAATGCTTCTCCTCTATATCCAATAAGATTTCCAATATTATCACCATTTAATGAAACATACAAGCATTTATCTTTTATTTCAGTTGTATATTCTACTTTATTTGAAAAATTTTTAACAAATTCATTTAAAAATATATCTACTTTATTTTTGGCTTCATTAAGTTCTTCCTCTGTTGCCTCTATTTCAAATTCTTCTGGTTTTTTTGCTTCTTTTTCTTTTAGTTCTACTTTAACTATTTTTGGTGCTAATATGTCAAAAAAACTCTTTTTATTTTCTTCTAAGACTTTAATTTCTACTAGTTCTTTTGGCAAACCTATTATTTTTAATCCTTTCTCTATTGCTTCTGATGTTGTTTTTCCTTCTGAAATTATACTTTTTGCCATCTATTTTTCCTCCTCATCTTGTAGTAATTTATTTAGCGCTAGTCTTTCTACTATCATTAATAAGCTATTTATTAACCAATATAATGCCAGTCCTAGTGGAGCTATAAGAGCTACAGCCAAATACATTACAGGAAACATTATATTCATATTTTTGTTCATTTGAGCTAATGGATCAAACTCTTCTTCTGGTTTTGCCAATGCTTTTTCATCTTTATTTTCTTCTACATTATTATTTTTTGTTTTTGTTGGATTAGTTAGTCTCATGGATATTATTGAGACTAATACATATAAAATTGGTATTATATATGCTTTCCAATCAGAACTTTTTGTTGGAACTTGAGCTAAATTTAATCCCATAAAATCCATATTTATACTCATTTGTTCTAGTTCTTCATCTTTAATTGTTGTCAAGTCAATTTCTTCTCCAGATTGTAGAATATCATTATTATTTTTTAAATTTTTAATATTATCTATTTCTCTTATTATATCAATTTCAGGATATTGACTGTTTTCACTTAATTTGTATTCTTTTATTATTCCTGTATATTTATCTATTACACTTTTATCTATTTTTTTCATATATGTTAATGGTGAACGAACTAAATAAAATACAGAAAACAATAAAATTATTTGTATTATTGCACTAAGGCATCCACTAAATGGACTCATATTTTCTTGTCTATATAATTCCATTGTTTCTTGATTTAGTTTCTCTGGATTGTTTTTATACTTAAATTGTAATTCTTTCATTTTTGACTGTAATTTTACTGATTTTTTCATTGTTTTTTGTTGTTTTATAGATATGGGAATCATCAGCAACTTAATCAAAATTGAAAAAATTATAATTGCCAACCCATAGTTTTTAACTATTTCATATACAAAATTCAATATATACCCAAATATATTTGCAAAAAATGCTATCATTTTCTTTCTTCCTTTCTCAGTCTTCTATTTTAATGGATCATTTCCCCCTTTAGAAAAAGGATTACATTTTAAAATTCGTATTATTCCTAATATACTTCCTTTTAAAACACCATATTTTTCTATTGCTTGTTTTGTATATTCGGAACATGTAGGATAATATTTGCATCTTATATTTTTGCTTTCTAAAAATTTTGATATATTTTTTTGATACCACTCAATTAAATATATAAATATTTTCTTCATTTTCATTCTTCTTTTTTGGAAATATTTGCAATTTTAAATATCTTGTCCATTTGTTCTAAAACATTAGAAAATTTGATATTTTTAATATCACTTTTTTTATTAACTAATATTACAATGCTATTTCCTTCTGTTATTGAACCTTCTAATCTTCTATAACATTCTCTTATTATTCTTTTTAACTTATTTCTTTGGAAAGCTTTTCCATTTTTAGTACTTATTGCAATTCCTAAAAAATTCCTTTTTTTGTTTGTTTTTATTATAAATATTTCAATTTCTTTTTCTCTAAAACATTTTCCTCTTGTTAAAACTGTTTTAAATTCATAATTTTTTTTTAGCATTGTTGTATTTTTCATTTTAAACTCCCTTTTCAAGAGCTATTAAAATATAATAACAAAATAACTAAAGCTCTATCTCTTTAGTTGTTTGTTATTAAGCACAGATTTTTTTTCTTCCTTTTGCTCTTCTTGCTTTTAATACATTTCTTCCTGCTCTTGTTGACATTCTTTTCATAAATCCATGTTCTTTCTTTTCTTGTCTATTTTTTGGTTGAAAAGTTCTTTTCATTATATTGCACCTCCTATTTTTCTGTTATATATATATTCCATTTTGGAAAATTGTCACAAAATAACAAGTATATCGATTATACATTACAATTAGCGTATTTGTCAATAGTTTTTGAGAATTTTTTCTTTTTTAATTTTTGTATTGTTTTTTGTAAAAAAATGTTGTATAAATAATTAAAAATTAAATTTTTGTAATATTTTTGTAACAAAAGGGTAGTTTTCCACAAGATTTTTTATATTTATCCACAATTATAAAAAAATTATCCACAACTATCTTGACTTATTCTATATTCTTTTGATATTATACTGACAAAAGAAAAGTTATAGGATATTAAAATGAATTGGTTTTAAAAAATCTGTTCGTAGAAAAATCCCTATATATTACATGATTATTACAAAGTTATCCACACCTGTGGAAAACAATGTGGATAACTTTTTAATTTCATAATATTTTGAAAGGATGTTTTATATGCAAATTGACAAAGATGAACTATTAAATCAAGCAAAAGAATTATTAAAAGAAGAAGTAACTCAAATTGCATTTCAAACTTGGTTTAGCTCTTTGGAAATCGCTGAAATGAATGACAATCATATCGTTTTAAAAACTACTTCAGAATATGCATGTGAACTATTGCAAACACGTTATGCTGATTTGGTCTTAAATACTTTTAAATTTATTACAAATAAAGAATGGACTTTTTCTGTAATTTATGAGGAAAATAATCAAACAGTTGATGAGGGTTCCATAATATCAAATACTGGATCAAATACGCAAGATACAGAAATGGAAATTTCAAATAAAACTCTTAATCCTAAATACACATTTGAAACATTTGTTGTTGGAAATAATAACCGTTTCGCACATGCTGCTGCAATAGCTGTTGGTGATAAACCAGGTGAATCTTATAATCCATTGTTTTTATATGGTGGAGTAGGTCTAGGAAAAACACACTTAATGCATGCAATAGGAAATAGAATTTTGCAAAATAATAAATCTGCAAAAATTTTATATGTAACTTCTGAAAAATTTACAAATCAATTAATTAATGCTATTAAAGACAATAAAAATGAAGTTTTTAGAAATAGATATAGAACAATTGATGTTTTGCTAATTGATGACATTCAATTTATAGCTGGTAAAGAAAGAGTTCAAGAAGAGTTCTTCCATACATTTAATGCTTTGTATGAAGATAAGAAGCAAATTATTATTTCAAGCGATAAGCCACCACGAGAAATACAATTTCTTGAAGATAGATTAAAATCAAGATTTGAATGGGGATTATTAGCAGACATTTCATGCCCTGATTATGAAACACGTTTAGCAATTTTAAGAAAAAAAGCTCAAGAAGAGAAAATTTTAGTTGATGACACAATATTAGCAAATATTGCTAATAAGATTGATTCAAATATTAGAGAATTAGAAGGTGTTTTTAATAAAATAATAGCTACAGCTTCACTTACACATGCTCCAATAACAATAGAATTGGCAGAAAATACCATTAATGAGTTTAAAGCAGCTAGCGAAAAAGTTCTTTCTTCAGACTTTGTAAAAGAAACTGTTGCTAAATATTTTAATATTAATAAAGATGACTTAGCTAGCAATAAGCGTTCAAATGAAATTGCTTTTCCAAGACAAATTGCAATGTATTTATGTAGAGAAGTAGCAAATATGTCTTATCCAAAAATTGGAGAAGATTTCGGAAATAGAGATCACTCAACTGTAATGCATGCATGCAAAAAAATTGAAAAAGAAGTTAAAGATAAAAATAATACAAGGTTAATTGTGGAAAGTGTGAAAAACATAATTATAAATGGTGAACAATAGATAAATAAATAAATTTATTATCTAAAAGAAATATTTGTTTGTGAACACAATTGTTTGGTTACAAAAAGATTATATCTACTTACGGAACAGCTAGAAAGAATATCCACATACTACTGTTGAAACAGTGTTGATAATATGTTGAAAAGTATAGTTTCCACATTGTTAAAAATTAAATGTGGACAAATTTATAAGTTTTCCACTATATTATACACACAATTATTTCTTAGGGATTCAAAGTTTCCACATAGTTTTCCACATTATCCACAGGACCTAATACTATTACTACTAATAATATTTATATTTATATAATAAATAATAAAGGAGAGAATCAAAATGAAAATCGTTTGTTATAAGGATAATATCCTTAAAGCCTTAAATTCCGTAGTAAAAGGTGTTGCTTCTAAAACAACAATGCCTATATTAGAAGGAATTCTTATACAAACTAATGATAAAGAAATTAAATTAACAACTTATGATTTAGAAATTGGTATAGAATATATAATGGAATGTGAAGTCAAAGAACAAGGAAGTACAGTTGTAAATGCAATAATGTTTAGTGAAATAATAAGAAAACTTCCTGATACAGAAATATATATATCATTAAATGAAAATAATTTATTGGAAATTGAATGTGAAGGAGCTTTATACAAATTAACAACAATGAATCCAGATGAATTTCCAGAATTACCTAAAATTGAAATAGAAAATTCAATTGATTTAGAACAAAATATGTTAAAAAATATGATTAGGAAAACTATATTTGCAGTTAGTTCTGAAGAAAACAGACCTATATTCACAGGTTGTTTATTTGAAGTGGAAAACAATAAACTAAATGTTGTTGCAGTAGATGGATTTAGATTAGCTTTAAGAAGTATATATTTACAATCAAAAGTTAATGATTTTAAGGCAGTAATTCCAGGCAAAACATTAAATGAAATTAATAAAATTTTACAAGACTCTTTTGATCATATAAAAATAGGAATTTCAAAAAATCAAGCATTATTTGAAATGGAAAATTGTAAAATTGTAACTCGTATATTAGATGGAGAATTTTTAAATTATAAATCTGTAATTCCAAATACATGGGAAACAAGAATTAAAGTAAATAAAAATAATTTACAAAACAGTTTTGAAAGAATAAGTTTAATTTCAGCATCAGCAATAGAAAAGGAAAAGAAATATCCAGTTAAAGTATCTGTTGATATAGGAAAATTAGTTATATCATGCACAAACCAGACAGGTGATGCAAAAGAAGAATTATATGTTTCTACGGAAGGCAAAAATATTGAAGCTGGATTTAATCCTAGATATTTTTTGGATAGTTTAAAAGCAATTGATGATGAAGAAGTTTTTGTTGAATTTGGAACAAGTATTTCACCTTGCTTAGTAAAATCAGTAGAGAATAGTGAATATGTATATATGATTTTACCAATAAGATTAAAAGATTAGATGTTTGGTCAGAAATTTAACTCTGACCAAATTTTTTAATATAATAGTATGTTTATATACATAAATATATTGATATAAAAATATAGAAAAAAAAGAAAAAAA
>CALXZB010000005.1 GCA_944393125.1 uncultured Clostridia bacterium
ATGAAAGGAGTTGCTCTGCTATATAGCTAAAGCCTACAATACTACCGGCATAGCCGGAAGCTTACAATACAGAAAAAATGGTGTCCTGTTTAGGGCACCATTTTTGTTTGTGAGATAATTTTATCCCCCAATTTATTGATATATTATAAACTTAATTTCATGCATATGTGCTTAAGTTTTTACATCATAATTTACAAAGTATTATCTCATAGTATTATTCTTTATATAAAGCTACACGAAATCCTACATCATTTGAATTATATGTTGTAGCATATTTATGGCGGTAACTTGCAGGTCTAGTAGAACCAAATCCTTTATATCCTCCACCTCTAAATGGACAAGGTGTACTTTGAATATTAGAATTTTCCAATGTCCATTCCCATACATTTCCTGCTATGTCACTAATATTTTGCATACTCAATTTATTACTTGCTCCTGTAGTTATTAAAGCGACAGTTCCATTGACATGGTTATATGAACCAGCTACCCATGTACTTACATTTGTTGAATATTTAGCGTTTTCTTTTGTTATGTTGTAAGTAGCATCTTTATAATTTCCCCATGAAAGGCTGTTTGTATTTAATTCGCTTTGTGCTACCCCTTTTGTTTCTAAATATTTTAATACTAAATCCCATTGAACTCCAAACATTAAACTGCTTGTATATCCTGTTGAAGCAAAAGTTTGTGCCAATTGCTGTGCTTGACTGTTTGTTACATATATATATGGGTATGCATTTTCTTTAATTACTGGTACTTGTGTTGTGCTTCCTGCTCCTGTTCTAGGACTTTCTACTATACCAGTTTCATATCTTCCTATATAGAATCCTTCATATTTATATATACTTTTTAACATTTTCTTTTTTTGCTCATTATATTGAGTTTCTGTTAGTCCTGTTGCAGCTTGTGAAGAATAAGTATCTGTAAATGTTGTTGATTTTCTATAAACCGATGTATAATTTTTTAAGTCTGCTTCTATTTTTAAATATTCTGCATCTGTGAAATTTGTTATATTTACACTTGCACTTGGATACACTTCTGCTGTTCTTGGTACTTCAACCCATACATATTGATTTCCAGAGTTGTCTTCTACTACATATCCATTGTTCATTGTCGTTCCAGCAACATGTGTATAGCCATTTGGAATATATGCTGGTTCTACATTTACATTTTCTGAGCCTATTCCTTCATCTTTGTATAAAACTGTCCTAAATCCTGACATATCGTTTGCTTGGCCTGTTGAACCTGTTCCACGACTATTTGCTGGATAAGCTGTGCCTGACCAGTAATAATTTCCCCCTCTATTAGCACATGGTGCTGACCCTACATTTGTATATTCTAGTGTCCATTCATATACATTTCCACCTAAATCATATATGTTTTGTTTTTGAAATGTTTCATTTGCTCCTGATGTTGTTATAATTTTATCTCCAGAGTTTTTAGTGTATGACCCTCCTGCATTCCAGGTGGCTCCATTATTAGTTGTATACTTTACATTTGAATCCATTATAGTAAATGTTGAATCAGAATAATTTCCCCAATTTGTACTTTTAGAATTTAGTTCTGATTGAGTTACACCTTTTGTTTCTAAGTATTTCATTGTTAGGTCCCATTGTATACCAAATATTAAACTAGTTACATATCCATCTGTTGCAAATTCAGTAGACAATGCTTGTGCTTGACTGGCTGTCACGTAATTATATGGATAGGCATTTTTCTTTATTACTGGTTTCTGTGTTGTGTTTCCTGTTGCTGTCCTTGCAGTATTTGTTCCAGTTTCATATCTTCCTATGTAAAATCCTCCATTTATATATATACTTTTAAGCATTTTCTTTTTAAAAATATTATATTGGCTTTTAGTTAGTCCTGTTGTTGAATTTGAATAATATTTATCTGCATATGCAGTATTATTTCTGTATGTTGCAGTATATGTTTTTAAATCATTTTCTATTTTTTCATAATCATTTTCAGTAAAATCTTTTATATTAATACCTGCTGTCGCATATACTTTTGAAGTTTGTGGTACATCCACCCATACATATTGGTTTCCTGATTCATCTTCTACTACATATCCATTTTTTTGTGTGGTTCCTTCTATATGTGTATATCCGTTTGGAATATATTTAGGACCATCTGTTAGATATCCTGGAGTTCCTGGTAAGTCTGCTCTTGCATATGTTTTGTCTATATATTCTGAGTTATATGTTGTTCCATTTTGTCCCACTAATTCATAACATAAATAAAACATATTACTTGAACTTGTTACTGCAGTTGTTGTCCAGCCTTCTCCTGTTGTCTGATTAAATTGAGTTATGTATATTGTTTCTAATTTATTGCAATTATTAAACATGTTTTTCATATCTATTACTTTACTTGTATTGAATTCGCTTAAGTTAAGTGTTGTTAATTCACTACAATAAGAAAATAATGCATCCATATTAATAACTTTACTTGTATCAAATCCGCTTACATCTAATTCTGTTAAACTACTACATTTATAGAACATTGCAATCATTGTTGTTACTTGACTTGTATCAAATCCACTTACATCTATGCTTGTTAATTGACTACATAAAAAAAACATTTGCCCCATATCTGTTACTTTACTTGTATTAAAGTTACTTATATTTAGTTCTGTTAGCTTACTACATCCATAAAACATAGCATGTAATGTTGTTACTTGGCTTGTAATCCATGTACTTAAGTCTAAGCTTATTAATTCGCTACAATAAGAAAACATATAATTCATATCTGTTACTTGGCTGGTATTTAATGTTCTTAAATTTAAGTTTGTTAACCCACTACAAGAATAAAACATATAACTCATATCTGTTACTTGGCTGGTATTCCATGTACTTAAATCTAAGCTTGTTAAGCCACTACACCATCCAAACATATAGTTCATATTTGTTACTTGGCTTGTAATCCATGTACTTAAGTCTAAGCTTGTTAATTCGCTACAATTACAGAACATATATTCCATATCTGTTACTTGGCTGGTATTCCATGTACTTAAATCTAAGTCTGTTAATCCACTGCAAGAATAAAACATATAACTCATATCTGTCACTAGGCTTGTGTCAAATTTACTTACATTTAAACTTGTTAATTCGCTACAATTACAGAACATATATTCCATATCTGTTACTTGGCTTGTATTCCATGTACTCAAATCTAGACTTGTTAATCCACTACAAGAATAGAACATAGATCTCATACTTGTCACTAGGCTTGTGTCAAATTTACTTACATTTAAACTTGTTAATCCTTTACAATTATAAAACATCCACCTCATATCTGTTACTTGTTTTGTATCAAATCCACTTACATCTAAATTTGTTAATATGTTACACTCATAGAACATACTACACATGTCTGTTACTTGAGCAGTATCAAATCCACTTACATCTAATTCTGTCAATTTGTTGCAATTATAGAACATGTATCTCATGTCTGTTACTTGAGCAGTATCAAATCCACTTACATCTAATTCTGTCAATTTGTTGCAATTATAGAACATGTATCTCATGTTTTCTACTTGACTTGTATCCCATAAGCTTAAATTTATACTCTCTAAACTTCTACAATTTTGAAATATTGCTCTTATTGAAGTTACTTGACTTGTATTAAAATTGCTTAAGTCTAATGATGTTAAACTCTTACATCCATTAAACATAAATTCCATATTTGTTACTTGGCTTGTGTCAAAGCTACTTACATCTAATTCTGTTAATCCGCTACAATTTTCAAACATACTATACATACTTGTCACACCATATGTTGTAAAATTATTAAATGTTATTTCTTTCAAATTTGTTAATCTTTGGAATAAGTATTGTCCATTTACATTTAGTGCTATTGGTTCTGCACTTAAAAATGTTAAATCATATAAACCACTATCTGTAGGTGTATAATATCCTATAATACTTTCATCTTGTTTTTCTGATGCATCAAAACTTGCTATTGTTCCCTCTGGTACTAATGTTCCTAATTCAAATTTTACTGTTTTTATTTTGTCTCGTGATATTGTACTATTTAAATAATTCATTGTGCTTTCTATTACATTTCCATCTTCATCATTTTTTACAGAATTTGCAAGCACAAGTCTATTAGGCTCTGCTATTTTAAAATTAATATTTGAATTTAGTGTTTTATTATCTGGTAATACTCCATCTTTATATTTAAAAGTTATATATATTTCTTTTGTTTCTTTTCCTTTTATAGTATCTCCTACTTTAAATCCTGTATCTTTTATTTCAAATACTATATTTGGATTATCATAAAATTCTTCATCAAACAATGTTGTTAAAAATGGATATGTATTTTCTGAATTATTATATACTGTTACTTTATATGTAATTTCAGAACTTGGATTTGTTTCTGATAATTTCACAGTACTTTGCATATATGTACCTTTATAATATGTTATATTTGAATTTGCTAAATCTGCTTCTACATCACTTACATATTCTACACTTGTTATAAACACATCATTTTGTTGCTCTGCAATAACAGTTCCTGATATTTCTCCTGTTATTGAATTTATTGCAGCATATCCTATTCCCATCAGCAATATGGTCATAAGCAAAAGGCATAGTATTAAACTATGCTTGCTTATCATTCTAGTTTTCCTAACTGCTCTGCTTCGCATACTATTATGCCTCCTTAATTTACTTTTCTTTTGCTTATTTAATTATGTTTTCATTTTATTACTTATTTTCTTTTGCTTTTTTCATTGCACTTTTTGCTCTTAATTCTTCTCTTATTTCTTTTGAACCTAGTATGTATACATATACTATATCATTATTTATTATCATAAATTTTGTTCTTTCTGCATCTGGTTCTGTATACATTAATATTGGTGCTTGTATTGTATCTCTCATTCCTAACATTTCTGCAAATGTATTTATTTGTATTACTTTATAATTACTTGTATCTACCTCACTATTTGTTTTTTGTATATATGTTTTATAATTAAACATTATGCCTTTTAATTCTTGTTCATACATCTTTTCTGCACTTCTTGTATCTAATATGTATTTTACTAATCTTATTACTGTTATTATTCCTAATAATAGTAATACTACTCCTATTACTAATACATATGTTATATTATCATATTCACTCTTTTTAGATAATATATTTCCTGCATCTTCTATTACATTTGAATTTAAGCTTATATCTACTGTATTTGTTGTTAATGGTATATTTAATGACATTACTTTACTTTCTTTATTTATTTGTTTCCCATCATATACATTTATTGCATATACATACATACTTAATTCTAATGTATTTGTTGTATTTTCTAGATTATACATACTTATAAATTTGTTTATTTTCTCATTATATTCATTATAATCTATTGTTATTTTTTCTGATATTTCTAATTTCTTTGATGTTCCTACTGTTTTTTCTTTATTCATTATTTCTTCTGTTGTTTCATATATTGAATTTGCTCTTGATGTTTCTCTTACATTTGTTTTAGCTACTATTCTGTAACTATATGTATAATCTTGTTCTTCTTGTAAATTTAAGTTATATTTGAATTCTACTTCTAAGTTTTCTATTAAACTTGCTATTATACTACTCTTTTCATCTAAGTATTCATCTTCATAAAATTCATTTTCTTTTAATTTTACTTTATAACTTACTTTTGCTTTTTCTGTGTATGTATTATATTCATTTTTAGTTAGTTTAAAATATGATAATATTGCTGTTACTGCAATTACTATTAATATAATTGCTTCTAATGCTAATCTTATTTTACGATTTCTTCTTTTTCTTTGATGCTTTAATATTATGTCTTGCTCCTTTTCTTGCATCTTTTGTTCCCCCTTACTAATATTTTATTTTCCTAGTTCAAACATATTGTTTACCCATAATGTTAAATATCCTATATATGGTATTCTTAATTTTACTTTTGCTATTATATCTTTTCTTGTTCTATATCCATCATCTTCTTGCATATTTGCATCACCTTTTGTGTAATACCTTATCTCATCTCCAACATCTCTTTGATCTACAACTCTATGTACTACTTTTATATCATCTTTTACAAATACTATTATATCTCCTGTTTCTACTTTATCTTCTTCATCATATTCTTCGTATATTATTATATCTCCTTTATCTATTGTTCCAGTCATACTTCCTGAGCCTATTGTTAATGCACCATATTTGAATTCACAAGAAACTAGCATTACTATTAATACTACTATTATAGCTAATATTATATTTACTATTGCTCCTCTTCTCTTTTGTTGTATTGATATGATTTTTTCTTTTTTAGAATATATTTGCTCTAATACAATATATATGATATAAGGAACTATAAGCCTTATTACTGATTCAAAAAATATATAAATATTTGGTGTTATTGGTATTATATATGTATATAAAATTGTTGCTAGTCTATATATTATTATTCCTAATATATTTCTGTAATTTACAACTACATAATTATATAATATATTGTTTGCTATTGATGAAAATATTACAAATGCTAGTACTGAGAAATAATCTTTTACTGTTTTTAAATTATATATGTTTATAAATATTATCATGTCTAGCAATATCATTGCTATTAACATGATTATTCTTGTTTTTTTTGTTCCTTTTAATAATACTCTTTTCCTTATTATTTCTGCTGATATTATTATTACTATATATGGTATTATATAATTCGCTAGTGACCACATACTTAGTTTTATTGTTGAATTATAAAATCCTACAAATACACCTATAATATATATTATTGATATATACATTATTCCAAATGACATTAATAAAACTGTTATTTGGTTAGTATTCGTTAATTTTGATTTATCTGTTTTTAGTATTTGTGTAATGGCTATCATAAACACTAATAATATTATCGCAACTATTTGTCTTGTTAAAATATTATTAAATATTATAGCCAAAAGGAAAAATGCTATTAGTGTTAGCTCTATTATATATAATCTTATTTTATCACTTCTCACTTTTTCATTTCTCCTCCTTGGCTATTTTTTTTATTTTTCTTTTGTTATAATTTTACATTAATCTAAAATTATGGTTGTACTGGGTCTGCTTTTAATGTTACAGTTGTTGTTCCAGTTTCATTTCCAGATATTGGTGTTTTTAATAATGTAACTGTTACTGTTACTTTTGTTGTTCCATTAGCTGTTACTAATGTTGGTTCTGCAATATTAGTGTCAACTTTGAAATATTCAGTGTTTGTATTTTCAGCTAATACTTCTGTTAATTGTGCAGACAAGTCAGTACTCTTGTTTTGAATTGTAAATGTTGCTGTTACGAATTGATCTTTTGCTGTTAATCCTGAAACATCCATTGTTGCTTTTGTTGGATCTCCTTCATTTATATCTGCAGTTACTTTTCCAGGGTCAGATGTTTCTGGTTCTCCTGTAAATACAACTTTGAAGTTTTCTTGAGATGGTGTTGCTGTTGTGTTACCTGTTATAACTAGGTTCACAGCTGTTATTGCAGCAAATCCAACAGCTAATAATACAATTGCTAAAAATAATACAACTCCTACTACTGTTTTTTTGTTCATTTGTTTTTCCCCCCTCTTTTTTTATATTTTGCTTTCGCCTATATATTTTTTAACATTTTTCTGTTTTTTTGTCAATAGTTTTTTTATTATATTTTTTTGGAATTTTTAGAATGATTTTCTGTATTGCTTAATATAGCTAGTTTGCAGTTTTTATTACATTTTTATTACATTTTATTACAAGCACAAATTATAATATTTTTTTGCCATAAAAAAACTAAGTTGGAAATATTTTAATATTTTTCCAACTCAGTTTTTAAATAAATATACTATATTGTTAAAACTCCACCAAATGTTTTCTTTTCATATTTTTTATCAATACAAGCTTTTGCTCCACCAGAAAGAACAACAACATCTCCTGTTTCTAATGTTCCATCTGCTTTTAATAATTCTAATCCTTTTTCAAGTGTTGCATCTGGTGTATTTTCTCCTTTTACTAATACTGGTAAAACATTCCATACAATTGATAATTGATTAAATGTTTTTTCATCATCTGTTACAGCAAGTATTGGGCATCCAGGTCCCATTCCAGCTAATTTTCTAACTGTATTTCCTGAATGTGTATATGTTGCTATTGCATCTGCATTAATATGTTCTGCCATTGCACATGTTGTATATGCGATATTTTTTTCCATATCTTCAGATTTTTCAGCATAAGATCCTTTTTTAATAAATCTTTTCCAATAATTTACTGAATTTTCTATTGAATTTGAAATTTTAACCATTGTTTCAACACATTCTACTGGATATTTACCCATAGCACATTCTCCAGATAACATTATACAACTTGTTCTGTCATATACTGCATTAGCAACGTCACTAACTTCAGCTCTTGTTGGTCTTGGGCTAGAAGTCATTGATTCTAACATTTGTGTTGCTGTTATAACTGGTTTTCCTACTGCATTACATCTTTTAATAAAGTGTTTTTGTACAACTGGTACTTGTTCCATAGGTATTTCTACACCCATGTCTCCTCTAGCTACCATTATTCCATCTGATAATTCAAGTATTTCTTCGAAGTTGTCTATTCCTTCTTGGCTTTCTATTTTAGAAATAATTCCTACTCTTTCTCCACCATTTTCATTTAATAATTTTCTTATTTCTTGAACATCTGATGCTCTTCTTACAAATGATGCAGCTATATAATCAAATCCTGCTTTTATACCTTTTGTTATATCATCTATATCTTTTGGAGATAAAGCAGGTAAATTAAGTTTTAATCCTGGTACATTTACTGTTTTTCTACTTCCTAATCTTCCTGTATTTAAAGCTTTACATATAATGTCTTTGTCTTTAATTTCTACTACTTCAAATTCTATTGCGCCATCATCAACTAATATTTTTGCTCCTGGCATAACATCTTGATATAAGTTTTTATATCCTATTGATGTTTTTGTGTTGTTACCAATTACTTCATCATATAAAAATGTAAAAGTTTGTCCTTCTTCTATAACAACTTTTTCATCTCCTGATTCTAATTTTCCTGTTCTTATTTCTGGTCCTTTTGTATCAAGAACTAATGCAACTGGTCTATTTAATGCACTTCTTACTTTTTTTATTGTGTCAATTTTTGTTGCATTTTCTTCATATCCACCATGTGAAAAGTTTATTCTTGTTACATTTAATCCTGCTTTCATTAATTCTGTTAATCTTTCTTCACTTTCACTTGCTGGTCCGATTGTTCCTACAATATTAGTTCTTCTTAATTTTTTCACTTTTTATTCCTCCCTTATTTTTTTACAACTATTGGTTATTATAACACTTTTTACCTTGTTTATTCAATAGTTTAAAACCATTTTTATTATTTTTATTACTATTTTTTAATGTAGCAACGACAAAAAACGCCTTTTACTGGCGTTTTTTATTATTTGTTTTCTTCTTTTTTTGCAACTACTTCTTTTCCATCATAATATCCACAGTTTGAGCAAACTCTGTGTGGCATTACTGGTTCATGACAATGTGGACATGTAGCAAATTTTGGTGTTTCTAATTTCCATGTTGATCTTTTTAAATGTGTTCTAGCTTTTGACCATCTTCTTTTTGGTTGTGCCATTGTAATCCCTCCTCGCATAAGATATATCTATATATCTATTCATTTTTCACATTTTTAATAGCAACTAAAATTATACTAGTATTTTCCTGTTTTGTCAATATTTTTTTGAAATTTTCCCAAAGTTCTGGTTCTAGCGAATTATTTTATTTCTATATCTTTATATTTCAAAAATATTACTATTGATATTATTATAATTCCAAGGAAAGTAATTACAATTAATATATTTTTACCAGCATTTGGTATTGTTCCTTGTGCTAAAGTATTATCTAAATTTTCACCAGGTGTTGCATCTATTACTGTATCTGAATTTACATCATTTTTCTTTTCACCATCAACATATTCTTCAATATTCATATTTTCTATTTTTAAAGCTCCAAAGTTTATTGTCTTTTCAGCTTTCATATCATTTTTAGTTGCTACTTCTTTTATATATAAATATATTTCATTTGAATTTATAATTTCTTCATAATTATATATATTTAATGTATTTATTTCAAATGTAATTTGATTTTCAGAAGTATCTGAATCTTTTATTTTTACCCATTTATTTATACTTGTTTCATCTGGGTTAGAAGATAAATAGTAATAATATTCTATGTTGTCATTTTCTTTAGCCATTATAATATTATTTGCTTCAATATTAAGTATTACATACTCTTTTTCATCTTTATTTGTAAAATAATATGCTCTAATTCTTTTAATTTCACATTGTGCATTATCAAAATTAGAATTTTCTGGTTTAGGAAGTTCCTTAATTTCTACATTAAATTGTACTGTTTTATTCTGGTAATTTATTGTAATTATATTTGTTCCAACTTCTTCATTGCTAAATCCTTCTACTTTTATTTCACTTGATGTCATTGCAATTTCTTCTTCAGTTCCATCATTATATAAAATATTTATAATTCCTCCAGTTAAATCTAATTCTTCTTGTTTTTGTAAATATTCTGTTTTGTTAGGTTCTGTTTTTACACTTATTGATACTATTGTTTTAGCTTCAACTGTAATTTCTTGAGTTACTGTATGCCCTTCAAATTCTATTAATACTGTTGTTTGGCCTTCATTTAAATTTGTTCCATCTTTTACTATATATTCTGTTACTTGTTTTTCCATTCCATTTTCATAAGTAGCTTTAATAACTAATCCTTCAGCATTAAAATTTTGTCCTGCAACATATTGTAATTTATTTGCATTTGATATAACTTCTAATTTTACTACTGTATTTTCTTTTACATTAATTGGTTGTGCGACTGTTTTGCCATCATATACAATTATTACAGATGATTGCTCCTTTTTTAAATTAGTTCCATTTTCTATTGTATAATCTGTTATATTTTTTTTGCTTCCATCTTTATAGGTTGCTTCTATAATCATTTCTGAAGAATCAAAATTTTCTCCTTCAAAATATTCCAATTTTTTAGGTTGTGTTTTAACAATAATATTTTCAACTGTATTTTTAGCAACTTCAATTGGCTGAGTTGTTTCAAATTCTTGATAAACTATTGTTATTTCTGTTTGTCCTAATGTTAAATTATCTCCATCTATTATTGTGTAATCATAAATATCAATTGTATCTCCATTTGCATAATATCCTTTTACTTGCATTCCTGTATTGTCAAAATCTTGCCCTTCTATGTATGTAGTTTTATTAGGTTGTGTTGTTACTTCAATTTTTTCAAGAACTTTTGTTGTTGTAAAAGCTTTTATTGTTGTATCAAAATTTGGTAATTTTCCTTCAGAAAGTTCATATACTTTTGATGTATCTACTAATTGATTACTATAAAATTCTGTTTCTTCTCCAAAGAAACATTTTCCATCTGATATAGTTACAGTATCATACATATGATTTGCCGCATTAGCATATATTGGATCTGTAAAAAATTCTCCAAAATTTACTTCTGCTAATAGTGTTATTGAGTTTTCTTGATTTCCTTCAATTTCTAAAACTACTACAAAATTATCTCCAACTTTTATTGGTTTCGCAAATTCTATTGTGTGATATCCTGCATCAAAAGTTACAGTATCTCCTGTTTTTAGTTCAACTTGTTGTAAGTCTTTAATATCTTTACTTATTCCGTTTGGATTAACATATACTTTACATTTATATGTTTCTGCTGCATTAATTGCAATTTGTGTTAGATATTCTTTTCCAGTTGTCTTTTTATCAAATTCTGTTGCTAAATATACTTTTGAGCTTCCATTTTTTGTATAGTTTAGATATCCACCTAGTTCATCATATTGGTATATATTTTCATAATTTATTTCAGTTTGTGCATTTTGTATTCCAATTAATTGTTTATACACATTTGCATCTTCATAAGATATATACCAAAATCCTTCATCACCTATTTCTTCACCATAAGAATTTTTAGCTATCCATGCTCCATTATTTGTTGGTCTATCAAATTCATTAAAATTTTCAATTGAATATTCATCATCCCATCCCACAATTGTTACAGCATGGTTAATTTTATAGGTATAACTATTACTACAATATACTGCACCATTTTTATTAGCTGTAGCATTAATACTTGCACTTATTCCGCCATAATTCATAATATGTTCTTTCATTTGTTTTATAATTTGTGTCTTGTCATCTGTTTTTGTATATGATGGAAATGTTATAATATCATTTACTTGTGTTATTACATTTTTATTTTGAATTTCACTTATATCAATCAAGTCTACATTGTCTTGAAATTCCATCTCTTCTTCAGCTATTGCACCCAATCCGTTTGTAAGGTAAGATATAGGTATTCCAATAACACCTGTAGAACCTGGTTTTCTATTAAAGCCATATTCATTAGTTTCACCATTTAAGAATAGATTTGTTGTTGCATAATCCATATGTCTTTCTGAAAAATCATATACAATAACATTTTTATTATTTTTGTAATCTTGTAAAGCTAAATTTGTTTCTAATGATGCTAAGCTTGAAAAAGCCCAACATATTTCAGTTGATAACTGATTTTTTATTACCATATTTTCTGGAATAATATCTTTCAACGAATATCTTGTTTGTATTGAACTTCCTAACAATCTTCCTAATCTTAAAGGATTTGTTATTTTTGTACTGCTTTTTTGTACATCATACATCAATGGTGCTAATACACTTTCTTTTTCTTCATCAGTCAATTCTAGATATTCCAAATAGTTTTGTGAAATTTTTATTTCATCATCTATAATTGTTGTAGCAGATACTTTGCAAGTAACCAGTAAAACAATTATAAAAATTATTATTATTGATAATATTTTAAGTTTTTTATTCATGTGTTCTCCTATATTTTATATAAATTTTAATAAATTAATCAGATTGATAAGAATCTATAGTCAATCCAATTGACATTACTGATGTTTCTGTTGGGTTATTCATTAAGTATTCACCAACTGTATATCCCCATTTTGAGTCTAATTCATCATTATTTCCAATCCAATTTACTGTTGCTTTAAAATAACCTGTTCCAGGCGTACCTTGTGTTGCTTCATCTACTTCAGATAAATATTCTATACTTAATGTAAACGGAAATCTTGTACTATCATTTATTATTGTATTTCTATAAATTAATTTTCTTGTTGCTGAATCTATAGAAAATGACGGTTGTTTTATAACAATATAGTTTTCTGTTATATTTGTTTCTCCCTCATTTATTAATTCATAAGAAATTCCAGCTATTGTTATTGATTTTATTTGACATCCAATATCTGCCGAAGTTTCTCCATTATTTTTAATATCTATTGTTACTGTTTGCTCAGGCATTGCTGGGTAAAGTGTTTGAAATTCTATTCCTATTGGGTTTTCTTGTTTTTCTTCTCCTATATAATATTCCATATCCCATGATGCTAAATGAATGTCAAGTGTTGTGTCTAATATTCTCGAATAAGTAAACCAAGCAAAAGTTGTCATGATTAATGAAAATATTAACATTATGAATTTATTAAATTTACTTTTACCTTTTGACTTCCTGTTTAATCTTAAAATATTCATATTTTTTTTACTTTCTCCTTCTTTTGTTATTGTGTCTAAATTTAAACTATTCAAATTCACACACAATACCATTTTAAGAAATTAAAGGCACTAAAATATTTTAGTGCCTTTAATTTTAAAAGTTCTTTTATTATGGTTCTTCTGCTGGATTTCCAACTGTTGTTTCACCTTTTATAAATCCAATATCAACATCTATTCCACCACCATGTGATGCATAGTTTGTACAGTCAACATCTTGACCTTCTAGCCAAATGTATATTCTTAATTTTACTACTTTATTTGCTGCTATTTTAAAATCTGTTGTTCCATCTGCTGTTGATTTTAAGTCATAAGGGTCTGAAAGACCAGCTGATGGAGTTTGTACTGTATATTGCATTTTTACTTTTCCAGCATCGCTACTAGTTGTTGGTGTAGCTTTCCAATCATATATGTTTGTGATTGATGATCCTACTGCTTTTGCATCTAATCCATATGTAGGTACTGCTAATGTTGTTGTAAATGTATCATATTCACCTTTTTGAATTGTGCTCCAATCAGTTGCTACATCATCATCTAATATTAATTTATTGTTGTTTTTTACTATATTTTCAATATGTGCATCTGCATTTGGTTCCCAAATAGAAACATCTGATATGTATGAAGTACCTGCATTTGTTTTTGATATTATTTGAGCAGCTGAATCTGTTATTTCTGCTGTTCCTGAAAATAATGCAAATCCAACTCTAACTGTATTTTGTAGTCCTGATGCAGGATTTCCTCCATCTGCTAATAAATTTAGTGTAGAATCAGAGTTTAATTGTAATACTTCTGTTGGTGTTCCTTCACTATCTTTGTTTGAGTTTTGTAAAAATACATCAAATGCAAAGTATCCTGGATATGTATCTGGGTTATCTTCAGCTGTTGTATCTGCTGCAGTTGTCTCTACAATATCATTTAACTCTATTTTATTACTGTTTGTTCCTCTATACATTTTTAGTTCAGTTGCACTTGCTCCTGCTACACCTGTTGTTGATACAGGTAATAATTCTGTTGGTTTAAAGTTTGTATTAGATCCATAGGCATCATCTACTATGTCTAATACTGATAAATCTAATGTATCACTCCAGTTTTCAGCATCAAGTGAAATTAATAATCCATCTACTACATTAACAATTCCTGTTAAGTTTGTAATTGATACATTTTGTTGTGCTGTAAACCATGCGTATGTTGATACGATTAGCATTATTGCTGTAAATGCTACAAGCAATATTAAAGAATTTAATCTTTTTCTTGAATTTCTTTGGTAATTTTGTTCCATTTTTTTCTTCCTTCCTTTTATTTTTATATTTTAAAATATTATAAACAATTTATAAAATTAACTTAGACTTGTTCATTTTCTTGTAATATATGTTCTTCTGTTAAAGTCATATGCATTTTTATTTCTCCGCCTATCAGGTTGTCTTTACATTCAGGGTCATCACCTTCGACCCATATAACAACTGTGTATTTATCTATGTCTCCAACTTTAAAGTTTTCTGTAAGTTCTAACATTACAGTGTCTTCATTATGAAATGCTACAGTTCCTGGTTCAGGCTCTCCTGTTTCACTACTTTTTTTAGCATATATAACTTTGTTTCCATTTTTAAATACCATTACTCTTATTGCTTCATCTACATTTTTTATTACATCATCTATTTTTATTGTTGTCCAATAATTTATTGTATCTTGTCCCATATTTTCTGCGTAAAAAGTATATGCTATGTAGTTTCTTCCATTATGTGAGCCTTCTCCTTCATTGTCTATATTTTCTGGTAGCCAATTTACAGATATGTCTGTAAAAAATTCAATGTCTTTAGATCTTAGGAATGTTCTAGTAACTTTATTTTCTAATTCTTCATATATTACTAAACCACTTTCTCTTCCTAATTCACTGTCTAATGTTACTGTAAAATTTTCACCTTTATAAAATATTGCTAAAATTATATATATATTTATTAAAAACAATATAATTAAAGTAAGCAATATTCTAAAACCTTTACGCCTAGCACTTTTTTTCTTTTCTTTTTTTGCTTTTTCTTCAAGTTTTTGGCTAGCTGTTATTTGGTCTACTGTTGATTCAATTATTTCTTCGTTATCTTCGATTTTATTTGCCATAATTTCTCCTGTTTTTTCAAAAAATATGTTAATTCAACAATTCTATTACTATTATACTTACACTTTTCTACTTTGTCAACGAATTTAATGTTACATTTTTGTTACATTTATATTACATTTTTGCCCGTACTATTTTTTCTATTGTCTCACAATTTCACTTGTTATTCTAACCTTTATTTCTATTGCTTTTGAAGGGTCATTTGCTTCATCTTGGTAATATGCATATGCATCTTTTCCGAATTTAGTATCTAATAAATCTTTTGCGTAATTTTCTGTTTCTGTTGAATTTTTTTCATAATCCCAATTAGCATTAAATTTAAAAGTCCCTGTAGCTCCTGGAGTAGAAACACTGTCTTTATATTCTCCTCTTAATTCATCTCTACTATATGTATAACTTATATTAAATGGATATTGTGTTTCTTTTGAAAATATATTTGTCGTATTTCCTGAAGTTTGAATTTCTCCATTTGCTTTTAATTGTTCTAGTACTTCTTGTCCAAAAACTTTAACAGATATTAATTCATACTTTATTTTTGTGCTTGCTTGTCCCATATTATATATATTAACAACATCTTCTCGTTTTGGCATTCCTGGGTATAATTCCTCAATTGTTAATGTTACTGTTTCATCTAAAGGTTCATCATTAATATGATACGCAACATCCCAAGATGTTACATTTGCTTCAAGACCTTTTAGTTTAAAATTAGTACCAGCTGTAAACCATGCATAGGTATTTACTACAAATATTACAAAAAATAATGACATTAATATTATTCTAGTTGATACACTTCTTTCGCTTGCTCTTCTTACTTCACGTAATATGTTCATAATACCTCCACTTCTATCTTTTGAATTTATTTTTATTTGTCTTTAGTTTGATTTTCATCATCTACATCTTCTTCTATATCTTCTTTTATATTATCTTCTACGTTTTCATTATTTTCTATTATTTCTTCGTTAGTTTCTTTTTCTTCCTGTTCCTCGTGATTACTTTTTTCTATATATTCTTCATTAGCTTCATTTAACTGTTGTATATTATCTTCTTTGCCAGAGAATTTAAAAGAAATAAATACATTTAAAACTAAAATAGTAATTATAATAAATGCAGAATAAGTGCTTGTTGCTAATTTATATAATATTGTTAATATTTCAGATTTGAATTTAACCACTCCTAATATTTGGTCTGGCTTTATTTGCGGATCTTCTACACTTGCTGTATGTAATCCTTTTGCATGAAAATTCAGTTCATTATTTTCATCTACATCTATTGCTATTACCTCATGCATTATTATTTTTCCATTATAATCTCCATATTTTCCAACATATACAATATCATCACCTACTTTTATACTATTTGGGTCCACTTCTTTACAAATAACAATTTCACCAACATCATATTCTGGTTTCATACTTCCTGTTATTACTCTAAATATTCTGTATCCAAATATAGTTCTATTACTATTAGTTACTTTTTGTAATACTATTATAATTGTCATTATTATACATAATACTATAAATATTTGATATATTATTTTCAATATTATTTTTATTATTTTTTTTACAATGTCAACTTTAAGACGACGAGTATCATTTTCCATCTTTTTCCCTCTTTTTATTTATAAATAATAGTTATCTCTTATTTTTTTTATTTCGTATTTTTTTCTTTTTATTTTCCTATTATTCTTTTGTTTATCTCTTAAGCTAACAAAAATATATATAATTATTGCTAAAATTATTATATTAATAAAACCTCTTATGTTTTGTATATAATTAACAATTTGTCCAACATTTTTTATTTTAAATACTACTTTTCCATATATTTGTTTAAACTCGACTTTGTTAGAATCTGCAATTTTGTTGTTATCTCCCTTTGTTTCATATTTTGTTATTCCATTTTCTTTAACTATATTTAATATTCTATGTGATATTATTTTTTCATCTTGTAGAAATGTTATAATATCTCCTTTATGTAATTGTGATTCTTTACATTTTTGTACAATAACAATATCATTTTTTTCAAGTGTTGGTTCCATACTTTCTGAAATTATATTAAATATATGAATACCAAATATATGAGTATTTTCCTCAAATGATAATATTATATTAATTATAAAAAGAATCATTAAAATAGCTAAAATTATATATTTTATTATTCTTTTTATAATTTTTTTATGACTGATGTTACTAGTAATTTTTTCTATGTTATATTCCAATTTCCTCTCCTATGTTATCTTTTTAGCATTTCTTTAGTTGTTATAATATATTCTAAATCCTTGATTGAAAATTTACTTTTTAGTATGTTGTTATAGTTATTAACTATTTTTACTTTTTTTACTAAATCATCTATATTTTCTTCTTGGAAATTTTCTTTTGATAATTGCATTCCAAATAATTTATATCTATCTTTTATTATTATTGACAATTCTTTTTTATCACTAATTTTTATGTGATTTATTACTGAAAAAACAGAAAATGTTATAAAGTCTCTGATATTTTTTGCCATTTCTCCTAATTCTTTATCTGTTATTTCTGGATATTTTTTAATAATTTCTTTTGCCATAAATCCATAATAATAGCTTGCAATTTTTAATACATCTAGTATTGATGATGTTTCATCTATATTTTTCATAATTGCTCGTTTTACAATTTCATCATCTAATTTCATATATACTTTTTTCAATTCTAATATTAAGTCATTTCTTTCTAAAATAATTGAACTGTTTTTCTTATCATTTAAAGCTTTTATACCAAAAAATCCTTTTGATACTTTTCCAAGTTTATTATTTAATTTAAAAATATCTGCTGTTATTTTTCTTATTTCATCTTTTAATACTTCATAATTTGTTTTTTTATCTTTACTCTTTTGTTGAGCTTTTAATTCATCTTCTCTAATTTTTAATACACCATCTAGTAAAAATTTGTATTCCATATATTTAGAGTATTCTGTTAAATTATCATTTAGTTTTTCTATATTTTCATCCATTTCATTTTTTTCTTCTTCTGATAATTCTTTTACATTTTTAGAAGTTAAATCTAAATATATTTTTTCATAATTGTTTTCTTTATAATCATTTATATTTAATAAACCACTATAAAATTTATTTAAAATTAATTTATTGTCTATTTCTTCTATTTTGTTTTTTCTTCTTATCAATGACATTTTTGTTTCTTCTACTTGCTCTGATGTTGAATTTAATTGTTTTTCAGTTGTTTCTATTTTATATTGATAATATCTGTCTATGTCATTTTCATATTTATCATATATAAGTCTTATATTAACATATAAATGTGATACAACTTCAGAACATTTCCAATAAATTTTTTCAAATGTATCTTTTACTTTATCTGAATTTATATTTCCATTATATGCTTCTTGAAGCAATATTCCCATATATTCTTGTGCATATTCACTTATGTTAAAATCATTTGCACTTATTTTTATTCCAACCATTTCAAATTGTTTTACACAATTAATAAGTTCTTTATTAAGTCTTTCTAAATTACTTTTGTAATATCCATTTACATTATACACAATTTTGTCTAGTCGCATTTTTTCAAATGATGATCTAGTATCTGTATTTTTTATTGCCACATCAAGTTTTAAAATTTCCTCTTCTAATTTTGAAATTTCCTCATTTTCCTCAACATCTGTTAATTCATTGTACCTTTCTTCTATATCTTTTAACAATAGTTGATTTGCGTATTCATATTTTTCTTGCATTTCTTTTATTGTTCCTAATAGTGTTTTTATTGCTTTTATTCCTTTTCTTGGCAAGATTGTGATTACTTCTTTATCTACATCTATTTGTTTTTCTATGCTTTCAACTAATTCTTTCATGAATTTTCCTCCTCTTGTTTCTTGATATTTTCATATTCACTATCTAGAAACTTTAAAAAATTTTGTATTTGTTTTTGTACATTTAACAATTCCTCATTTTCTAATTTTGATACATCTATATCTTTTATTTCCAAAAAACTCACCTCTTTATTTCTAAACTTTTTGTGTAAATGTAATTCCAACTTTATAGTTTATCTCTGTTTCTTTAAATTTTGTGTCTGTTTCATTATCCATTAAGTTTTCTTCAGTATCATTCCATCTAAATATAACTATTATTCTTTTCTGTTTTTCTTCTGTTGTTGTAGGATCTATTGTTTGAGTAATTTCAGATAATTGATATTTTCCATTTGTTTTAGATAATGTTGTTATTTCTCCTATATCATCTATTGTTGTTATTGGTATTATTTCAAAATCTAAATCTAATATTTTATAAGCATATACTTCAAAGTCTGTTAATTCAGTAGTATTTGTTTGTTCAATATTAAATGAGAAATCAAATTCAACATCAACATTAGTATAGTCTATTACAAAATCAAAGCATCCTATTCTTCCTGGTACTAAAGTGTCATTATTATTCATGTGTTCATTATGAAAGAATATTGGTGTCATCACATTTGTAAGTGTTTCTTCATTGTGTATGTTTTTTTCATTAACATTTATTACCCATTTTTTTATATTTGTAGCATATATAGTGTCTATTTTTTCAAAATATTTTGCATATGTTCTCTGTATAGAAAAAACAGTTGTTAATATTGATATAATACATAATATTTGTATTATTTTTAGTTTTGTTTTCTCTTTCATATATACCTATATCCCTTTCTATTCTACTTCTTTAAGTTTCCTTAATTTTTTTCTCGTAATACATAAAAAAATGTATATAGTTAATGGTAAAATTCCACAAAAGTAAAATATATAATTATTATTTAATAATGTACAGATTATTGTTAATATATATAGTTTCCCTATAACTACTCCATTGATTTGCTCACTATATACAAGTGGATCTTCTGTATTGTTTGCAATTCCTTTTGTATGAAACACTTTTTGTTCTTCTTGTGTCTCAATTTCAACAACTTGATGTGTTACTAATTTTCCTTTCATTACTCCTGTTGTTCCCCAATATGTTATATCATCACCTACTACTATTTTGTCTATATCTTTTTCCTTCACTAATATGACATCTCCTACTTTATATTTAGGTTCCATACTTCCTGTTTGTACTCTAAATAATCTATATCCCAAAAAAGATTTTTCGTTTTTTGTCAAATTCTGCGTTAAAATTATTGCAGTCATAAATAATATAATAATCAGTAATATTTTTCCAAGTATTTTCCATATTATTTTCCCTATCATGTTATTTTAACCTCACTTCTTTGGCCTGTTCCATATACTTTTCAATTCTCTGCTTAAATTTATCTTCTACTGGTTTTAGAGATATTATTTTTTTAGATTTTATAATCATATATTTTTCTGCAATTAATTCTCTTAATTCTTTATCTGTTAAATCTGGATTAAGATTTATAATTTTTTCCATTAGTGCATCAGTTAATTCTTGTATCATATTTTTTTGTTCATCAGAATTTTTCTTTTGCTTTTTTATTTTTTCTTCATTTTCATAATTTTTAAATATTAAATGCATTAAATATATATCTTCATCTACTAATGTTTTAGCCAATCCCTTTTCTTCATGTTTATCACTTAATTTTTGTGCTTTTTGTTTTAGCTCTAATTGATCACGCAAATAATTCCATAGTTTTACTGCATATTGGAAATTTACGTTTTTAAGTAATACGTTTGTCATTTTTAAAGGCGGTTTTACAAGTGTTACTTCTTTATCTTCCAAAATTTTATATACTTGTGTATTTTTTATATTTTTTAAAGCTATTCTTATTGCCTTTATCCTTTTGGCTCTATCTGTTCGACCTTTTTCTTTTTTTTGCTTTTCAGCAGAATAGTCAAATTTTATTTTAACTGTTTCTTGATTTAATTTTGTTTCAGCTTGATATGTCGCTTTTTGATAGTCTTTTCCTTTGTTTTTTGGATTTTCATCTTTTTCACGTAAAAATATAAAATCTTCTATAAATCTTATTAATGTATACAAAAATCTATTTTCATATGTAACAAATGTTTCTTCTTTATATATATTTAATATTTTATTAGGAATAACATCTCCATTATTAGGGTCATATTCTTCTACATAGTTTACATGTTTTGTTAAATGTTTTATACTTTCTACAGATACTTTTTTTATAGATTCTATTTTAACAATTTCTTCTTCAGTAATAATTTGTTTTATTTGTTTTGTTAAAGCTTTTTCTATATATGGAATTGTGAATTCTACCATATCTAACCATTCATCACTCTCGACACTTTGATTTTTTTTCAAATCCATTATTAGCTTAGAATTTATTTTATCAAGAAATTCTTTTGATTTATCTTCTTCTAAACTAGCCAATTTTGTAATGTTTAAGCTCATTTTATTTTTCTCCTCCATTAAGACATTTTCTTAAGTCTCAATAAAAATTCAATACATTCAGACATTTTACCTTTTCCAAAAGTCTTGTCTAAAAAGTTTATGTATCCGTCAATTTCATCTTTAATTAAAGCTAAATTAAGTCCTTCAAATTTTCTTAAAACTTTTTTTGCCATAAAATAATCTACTGCTTCTGTTTCATCTCCACCACAAGCTACATATACTGGTACAAATTTTCTCATATGTTTTACAATACGGTTACCAAATGCTACTCTAAAATGTTTTATTGTATAATCATCCATTGCATCTATTTTCTTTAATGTTTCTGGAGACATTGCATATTCTGATATTGCTTTTTCAAATAATTCATTTAAGTATGAATAATTTACATTCATTGGCTCTACATTTGTAGCTTCGAATGCCTTTCCTTTTTCATCAATGTCTATTGGCATAGCTCTATCATATACTTTATCTGTTACCATAAATGTTGAATCATCATTATTTATTGTTCCTATGTACCATGTATTTGTTGGAATTTGTAGTTTTCCTTTTATTAATCTCTTAGGGTCTGTTGGCCATGTGCTTTGTACAACTTCAATTTTCCAATCTTTTGGATTATGCATTTCTAGTATTGATAGCATTTCTGCAAAATAGTATTCAACACGTGCTAAGTTCATTTCATCTAGTATTACTGTATAAACTTCATCAGTATATCCAGCTTCATATAAATAGCTTAAAAAATCTGTTTCATTGAATTTTTTAGTAAATTCATTTAAATATCCTACTATATCTGTTCTATCTCTCCAAGAAGGTTGTACAGGTACTACACATGATGGGTGTTTTAAGAAATTTCCCCAAGCTAATGAGATAGATGTTTTACCAGTACCAGAAATACCTTGTAATATTACTAGTTTTGTTGATGCAATTGCTGATACAAATAATCTAATTAATTTTTCGCTATAATATAATCCAAGTTGGCTTGCAGCAAAATTTCTAAATTTAAAGCAAAATTCAGGTAATGTAAATGAATTTCCATAGTCTTTTTGTTTATATTTAGCAAATTCTTGATCTATTACAGTTAATTTAGAGAATCTACTTTCTACATTTGGATCAATTACTTCTTCGCCTTTTGCTTCTGATGCAAGTGCAGCTCTTTCTGCTACTGTTCCAACACCATCAGTATTTATATCTAATTCTGGATTTTTCATTGATAATATTTTTAATTTTTCACTTACTAAGTCTTCTACTTGCCTATTTAAATTATCTATTTCTTTTAATAAATTTTCTTGGTCAAGTAATTTTTTTCTCCATTTTCCGTATTTTTTAACAAAAAGCGCTATTATTACAACTGCTGTTCCAACAACAACTAGTATTGCTATTATAGCAAGTCCTGTTAAAAACCATTCTGATATAGAAAAATCATTTTTATAGTGTTGTATTATGTTGTAATACTCTGGAATGTTAAATATGTTAATTATACCATTCCACAATCCTACAATTATTTCTTTAAATCCTGAAAAAAATTGATTTAAAAATTCAAATAAAAATCTACCATATGTTTCCATATTTATATCTCCTGTTCTCTTTTGCTATTTATATATAATTTTATTTTGTATAGCTTTGTTTTGCTTTAATAATTTGTTTATTTCTAAGTTTTTTGATGCTATTATTATATTAAAGATTTTTAATTTTTCAACATCCTCAATCTTTTTTATTGTATTATCTAGTATGATTGCAAATTTATATCCTCTGTTTATATAATCAAGTACCATTTTTTGATTTTTTAAATAATCCGCATATTCTATTTGTATATTTATTTTTTCTTGTAAAGCTTGATTATCTATGATTGATAATAAACTTTCTAGTTTAGTTTTTTTCTTAAATAATGTACTTGCAAATTCAGAAATATATGAATCATTAAAGTTTCCTTCAATTATGTCTCTTATTATTATTATACTTAGCAATATATATTCTACTTGTAATTTATCTTCTGCTATAATTCCTTCATTAAATACTTTATTTATTGCAACATCACTATATTGCATTGGTATTTTTACATTATGTTCTATTTTAGAAAAATATAAATTTTCTCTTTGTTCACAACTTTCAAAACTTAATGAAAATTCATCTGTCTCAAATTTGTCTAAAAATACATCTATTTCTAGCATATCACTAGTTATTTCTTTATATAATTCTTCCTCTTTTTCTTTTGATGTTTTTACATTAAATTCTGCAGTTACTATTTCCATTATTTTTTTTATAATCTCTCTTAAACTTTCTATTTTTTTGAAGTTTTCTATTTTTCTTACATTATCGAAAAACAAAATATAAGCAAATACTTTTTTTACATTGTTTATCATTTTGCTATTTTGATTATTAGAATCTTTTTTCATTAAAATTTGTTCTTTATATTCAAGTTCATCAATTATTCTTAAGTAAAATGCTCTAGCTGGTTTATTTGTGTTTTGTATATTGTAATATCTTGCATTTATATATGTCTTTAAATATTCACTAACTATTTCTTCGTCATAAAATCTAGCATAAATTAATTTCATATACTTTTTTATTCTTTTTTCTGTAAAATTCAAATACATGTCCATTATATTTTTCATATTTTACCTCTTATTCATCTATTATCTGTCTTGCAGATAATTCTATTTTTATATCTTCTATTAAATCAGCATATTCAGAATTTGAACTATATTCTTCTGGAAATGTTATTTTCATTACAAGTGTATCTGTTTCATTTATATTGCTATCCATTGAAAAATCATTGTCTTTTGCTAGTAATTGTATTTGTCTATAATACGTGTTATCATTATCCATGTATAATTGGTCATCTTTAGTACAAATTACTCCATCTTTGCTAATTTCATAACTTAATGGTAAATAAGTTGAAGCAGTTATTGTAATATCATATTCTAAATCTGTTTCTGCTTTTTGACCTTCTTGATTGAAATTAGATACTGTAAATGTATATTCAAAAGGTTCTTGTCTTGGATATATGTCTTCTACTAAAATCCTTTCAGTTTGAAAACTATTATCTACTATCCAAAATGCAACATCTACATCTCTTTGTGCATCTCCTTCTGTTTGATATTTTGCTAATGTTTTTCTTATTTGATTAATTGCAAAAATTATAATTGCAATTAATAATATTATTGTTAGACTTTTTAATAATCTTTTTTTATCAATCATTCTTTTCTCCTGTTTGTTTTGAGTTCATCTTATTTTCTTTATATGAGATTAAAATTATAATTAATATTACACTTATAATAATTGGTACTATAACATCTGCATCTGTAAATACTTTTTTCCATATTTCTACATTTTTAACTACATATACCACTTTTCCTATTACTACATCTTGAGTTATTTCTTCATCTGAAGTATTATTATTATCTCCTTTTGTAATGATACTTTTTTCTTCTATTTCTAATATTCTATGTGTTATAAATGTATTTTCTTTTTTATATGTTATAATATCATTTACTTGTATTGATTCACCTATTTTTACAATTACTATATCACCTTTTTTTATTGTAGGAGACATACTTTCTGTTTCTGTGTTAAATACTGAATATCCAAATATATTAATATATTCCTCATTCTTTACGTTTAATTGAATAGATGCCCATATAGTAATAATGGCAATGATAACTAATATAAATATTATTAAATTAATTATAACGTCTCTTATAATTTTTAATATTTTATTATGTTCCATTGCCTATCACTTCTCCTGTATATTGTTGTAAGGTTATTTTTAATGGTACTGATAATTTAGCATTTTCTGTTATTGCTAAATTAGTGTCTGTTTCATTGTTATTTTCCTCATTTAACCATTTAAAATATATTCTTATATAATTTTTATAACCTTCATTTATTTGGGTTACAGGAATTACACTTGTATATGAAATTGTCTCTTTTAATTCTGTTTCATTTGTAATTTGATCTGTTTCCCCATCTTTTTTGAAATAGTTTTCTGCATCTATCATTTCAAAATTTGCTGGTAATGTTTCATTTTGAAGTAGTTCAACTTTATATATAATAGATACATCTGTGTTTAATGGGTCTATTATTATATCAAAATATGCTTGTCCTCCTGGTGCAATTTTGTCAGCTTGAATATATTCAGAATTTACATATCCAAGCTGATTATCTGCAATTGTAAATTGTTCAACTTGTCCACTTGAGGTCAAGTCTGTTTCATTTACTTTTATTTCCCATGCTCCTGTTAAAGTTGTATATTCTCCTTCTAATTGTTCTTTATATAATGCATACATTTTAGTTATTTGAAAAGTTGATATAATTAACATTATTAATAATAAAATTGTTAATAATTTTTTCATTTAACTTCTTCCTTTACCTCTGTATCAATAGTTTTTTCTTTATTAGAATTTTTTACTGCGTCTTTTCTTGCATTAGCAACATTTGCTGCTTTTGTTCCTTTTATTCCTCCATATTTTAGTTCTATAACTAGATCAAATACTTCTTGTAAGAATAATAGTAATGATACTATAACTATGCAGAATAAGTAACCCCATTTAGATTCAAGAAATTCTAATAAAAATCCCCATTTTTCTATTACTATTGTGTCATCTGCTTTTCCAACAAAATATGTGCTATCAAATGTTTCTTCATCTTCAACTTCATATATAATATGTTTTCCTTGTTGAACTTTTTCTTGTAGTGTTTTGCTTACAAATTCATAGTCTTGACTATTTATTACTTTGTAGAAAAATATTTTGTCTCCTATTTGTACATGTTTATCACTTGTTTCTTTTACTAACAATATAGATCCTTCTTCATATTCTGGTTCTAATGAATCATCATCTACTATATATACTGTATATCCTCCAATTTCACTACAATTATACTCATTAAATGATAGTAGTAATACTGTAACTAATATTGCAATTATTGCATATATTACAAACAATATTGTCCCTATTGTTCTTTTCATATGATTTTCTCCCTTTCATTTATTTTTTTATTAATTTTATTTCTTTTGTTTTTGTTAAATTTCCAGGAAGAACAACTGTTATGTTATGTTGTTCTCCTGTTTCTAAATTTTCTATTTGTGTATTTATTTTTCCTAGTATTTCTTCATTTTCTCCTAACCATAATACATCAAATTCTTCTTTTTCTACTTTATTATTAGTTGTATTATGTATTTCCATTGTAATACTTGTTTGATCATTTTCTTTCAAATATTCCATTTGCACATTTTTCACTTCCATATCACTATATTGAGTTTCTGGTAATGTAATTATTGTGTCTTGATTTTCAGTTTCTTCTGGAGCTTGTCTTTTTAGTACAAAGCCTACAATTCCTATTATAACTATTATTGCTATAATAATTATAAAAATAGTTATCAATCTTTTTTGACTTTTTCTGATTTTTTTCATCTTGCTCCTCCTTTTTTCTCTAATATTTTTATACCATAACTTTTTTTAAAAGTCTATACTTTTAGGAATATTTTTTCTGCTAAATACTTGTAAAATACCCAGGAGTTCCCACTTCGTCAATTCTTGCATATGTTTTGTCTTGATAACTTGAATTATATGTTGTTCCATTTCCTCCTACTAATTTTGTACTTCCATTGAACATGTAACTTGAAGTTGTTACTGCTGATGTTGTCCAACCTGAATTTGTTGATTCATCAAATGGTTTTACATATATTGTGGTTAAAGCATAACACCATCTAAACATATTACCCATATTAGTTACTTTACTTGTATTAAATCCACTTATATTTATTGTTATTAATTTACTGCAGCTAAAGAACATATTTTTCATATTAGTTACTTGACTTGTATCAAAATTGCTTACATCTAATTCTGTTAATCCACCACAGTTAGAGAACATTTCACTCATATCTGTTACTTGACTTGTATTAAAACTACTTAAATCTAGTTCTTCTAATTTGTAACATTGTAAGAACATACTTGTCATCTTTGTTACTTTTTCTGTATTAAAATTGTTTAAGTTTAATTTGCTTAACGCATTACATCCATAAAACATTAATCCCATATTTTCTACTTGACTTGTATCAAAACCGCTTAGATCTAATTCCGCTAATCGAGTACAATATAAAAACATAGAATTCATATTAGTTACACCATATGTATTAAAATTATCAAATGTTATCCCTGTTAAATTTGACATATTTTGAAATAAATATTGTGCATTTTCATTTGGTCCTATTGGTTCTGAACTTAAAAATGTTAATTCATATAATCCATCATTGTCTGTGTCTGTATAATATCCCATAATACTATTATCTTGATTTTCTGATGCATCAAAACTTAATACTGTTCCTTTAGGTTCTGTTTTTCCTAATTCAAATTTTATTGTTTCTATTTTGTTTTTTTCAACAGAGCTGTTTAAGTATTTACTTGTTGATGTTGTATTTTGAGCTATTACTATTCTATTTATATCTTCTAATTTTGTAATTCCATTTACAGCTATTGCACTTGTTGTACTTCCCTTAGGATAAAAATAATTTTTTGTTTTATCCACTTTATAAAACTTTATGTTTTTTGATGATTCCTTAGGCAAATTAAATTGTGCTTCTGATATATATTCTTTTCCGTCAATCATAGTAGTACTTATAATTGTCATATATTGATAAATTTCATCATTTGAATCTAACCTTAATTCTGTCGAATCAAATTTTACATTAATTCTAGTAGCATTAGAATTTCCATTTACAATTTTTAAAATTGCATAATCTTTATTTTCTGTATCTTCAATTGAATATGATATATTTTCTGATTTTACATTTAATGAAATTTCGCATGAAAGTGTTTTCTTATATGGTTCTTTTGTTGTCGCAGAAATTCTTATTTTTACTGTTTCACCTTCATTTATTGTTGTTTTTGGATTTACATATATTGTTAGTCTTTCTGTATTGTCATTTGAAACATATATTGTTCCTTCTTTTGAAGTTTCACCATCTACATTTCCAATTTTACAGTCTATTTTATCAGGATTTAGAGATTCACAAGTTACAGTATAATTTAAATCATAATTTAATCTAGAAAGTTTGTTACTATAACTATATAATTCAAAAGATATTGGATAGGCATCCACTCCTCCCCAGTTGTCATATTCATATTCTGCTCCATTTACTTTTAATATGTCACTTGAGAAATAAAATTGTTTTGATGTAAGATACAATTCTCTTGCTCCATTATATATATATCTACCAAATACAGATATTGTTATTGCAATAAAAAGAATAAATATAGCTATAATTATTTTAATTTTTTTTACTTTTTTATGTTTTTTCATTTGGTTTTCATTCCCTTCCTAATATTTATTACTTGGGCATGTTATATACATACCCAAGCTTTTATTTTGTAATTATAAATGTTTTTCTTAATGTCTCTACTAATGTGTTTCTCTCATATAATTTTATAACTAATTTATATTCACCTGTTGCTATATTTTCTTTTATTGCATTTTTTAAATCTATTATTTCTGTTAATGATGTATGTATTTTTCTTGACATTATAACATATTGGTAATTTCCGTCTGATTTCAATAGGCTATCAGATTGTTCTGGTGTTTTCCATGTTCCATCTAGGTAATCTTTAAGATCTACTAATGTATATGAAGTTCCTGTATATGTACTTTCATCATTTACATCTGTATATGTTTCATCACGTTTGTACAATTCTACTCTTATATTTGATTCTGTTATTGGTTTTTCTACTGTTATCTTCATATCTATTCCACTATTACCTTCTAAGTTCAATCCTGTTTCTTGATTTATAACTCTACTTTCATTTGTTGCTTCTACTTTTATTCCTATTTCTTGTTCTTCACCAAATGTTATATTAAATTGTTTGCTAATATTTTCTTCATTTCCCATATGTTTTCCATTATCTGATGCAAAGAAGTATATATTAACTGTGCAGTTTCCAGATGCAATATCTTGCTCATCTATTATCATTTTATAATTTTTAGTTATAGATGAAAGACCTTGCATTAATGGTATTCTAATTACTCCTGTTGAATCTGCTAAATAATTTTCTGTTGTATCATTTGCATTAACTATTTTTATTTCTCCATTTTCAGGTATTTTTACTCTTTCTCCATGTTCATCTATAATTTCTACAATAATACCTTCCATTTTGTCATAATATTTTGTATCCATAATAATATTGTTATTTGCAGTTTCTTTTTCTATTAATGATGCATCTATTGTAAATTGTATTTCGTTATTTTCTGATACTAAATATGTTTGTCCTTCATTATTAATTGTTTCTTCCATTATTGCATTTTTATTGTAGTATAAGCTATATGTTATTGATGTATCTCCATTATCATATTTTACAGCTCCATCTGCACTTCTTAATTCTAAGTATATTTCCTGTGACAATTGATTTGATGATATATTAGCATCTAAAAAGTCTATTGAAATATCATATTTTTCTAGTACATATCCATCTGTTTGATGGTAATATGTATCACTATCTGTATAATAACTATTTAAGCTATCCATTTCTATGAAATCAGATAGTCTATATTCTGTTTCATTGCCTGTTACATGATAATAGTAAACTTTATTTTTTGCTCTATCATTCATTGTTATTCTTGTTCCTGCTGGTAATTTCATAGTTGAACTTAATACTCTATAATCTCCTGTAGAATATGGATTTTCTGTAACTGCTTTATACATTGTGTATGTTATATCAACTTTACTATCTGTTGTATAATTTAATTCTTTTTCTTCTTTATTTGTAAATGTTGGTATATATTGAAGTTTTTCTGTTTCTTCTACCTCTAATGATTCTTCTACTACTGTTTTTAAGTTTACTGCTACAACAATGTCAAAGCTTTCTCCATTTGGATTTGTTCCAGTTAACAATAAGTTTATATATCCTAGATCATTTTCTTCTGTTATATTAGTTGAATTATGTATTTTAAATCTTATAGTTCCTGGTGATGTAGAATTATCTTTTTCAAATAGTGCATCTCCTTCAATTGAATCTTTATATATAGTTGCAGTTTTTTGTGAATACCATCCTGATTCTATTGTTTCAACAGTTAGACCAAATGTATTATTTGCATCTTGAGATGTTATTGGAACTGTTAATGGATCTATTAAATTTATATTTATATTATTTGCATTTACTAAAGAGTTTGTACTTATTCCAGTTATTTCATATGTTGCTTCTGGTAAATAATTATAATCTAGTTCTAATTCTGCTGTACCATCTTTTTCTGATTTTGAGGCTATTAATTGCACTTCATATTTTTTAACTTTTTCTCCTAGTATCCAGTCATAATTTGTTCCATTATCTATAATTCCTATAATTTCATATGAACCGTCCGAAAAAGATTTATAAAATCCATCTATTGCAATATCATGATTTGTTTTTTCTCTTCCTTCTACATATGTTCCTATTTTAAATAAATCTTCATCATATTGTTTTTCACCATTTTCATTTACAGTGTATAGTCCAAATGAAGTCATTCCATTTACATCGCCCCAAATATCTTCTGTATTTCTGTCTGATAAGTCTCCCTCTACTTTAGCAAATATTAAGTTTACTCCTTCTAGGGTATATAATTTGTTTTGAGTATTTGTCATTGTTGCTTTTGTTCCTGTATTATCTTCATTTAGTTCTGAATAACTATTAAATCCTCCTACTTTGTTAAATCCTCTTTGTAAATATAATGTTGTGTTATCATAGATTGTTAATGCACTTTTTATATTGTTTAAAGTATAACTTGCTTTTGGATTTAAATTATTTGTATCACTTCTTCCTGTTAATTCTATACAAGAATTTCCTATATATACATTTTCTACTCTTTCAATAGACACTAATCTTTGTGGTTCTAATGTTGTTCCAAAGTTTGTTAAATATATACTTGTATTTGTTACTTTTTCATTTTTTCCTGCTCCAAAAATACTTCCTTCAAATTTTATTGTTGAATATAATTGATTTTCTAATGTTATTTTTGAGCTTTCTATAAATCCATCATCATTTCCACCATAAATATCTCCATCTATTTCGCCTCCATAGAAAGACATATTATTTACAACTGTTGATATACTTGTTTCTGATAAATTTGCTCCTCCATATATATTACCTTTAACTTTTCCACTATACATTTCAAATTCAACAGTTCCTTTTGTTGTTCCATTTAGTGCTCTTAAATATATTGCTCTATCTTCAGAAGTTATTGTTAATTTTTCATTGTTTCCTACTAAAGCATCTCTCTTGTTTCCAATTACAACTTTATGTACTGTACCTGTCGTTGTTCCTGTTGTTTCGGTGCTTCCTGCAATTATACTATTATATTTACCAGCTTCAATTCTAATTGTTTCTGGTTCTAAGTTTCCACCTTCTACTGTTCCAAATGTATATTTGTCTGCAGGTGTTGTAATTCCTCTGCTTAATATTAAATCACTATTGCTATTTATAATTAAATTATTATTTATGTCATCTGTATATAATTTGATATTATCAAATGTTATATCTCCTTCTATTGTTGTATCAGAAGATATTTTTAGTTCTGCTCCTTGTGTTCTGTAATCAATTCCTGCATATAAGTTTGTTATTGTTGCATTTCCTGTTAATGTTTCTGTATTGTTCCATTCCACTGCATCCATGATTACTATTATGTTGTTTTCTGCAGTTCCTGTTGAATTTATTTTATTATATGCTGTTTGTAAATCCTGTACTGGTTCTGTTGGTAATTTTCCACTGTTTGCATTGTTTCCTGTACTTGCTGATACAAATACTACTGTTGCATCTTGCCACATAGCTTTTAAGTGTGTTACTGAATTTGGAATTTCATCATATAATCCATATATTGTTCCATTTTCTATTGCATTTCCATTACTATCTGCTTCTGCCCATCCAGCAAAACTCTTTGGTGCATATATTGTTTCTCCTGTTTCTAATGTTTCATACATTGATTCTGCAAATAATGGATTTTCTCCATTATTAAATAATTCACCAATTGTACTTGGTCTATATGAAGTAGTATTTCCTGTTAATAATTCATGTACATAGCTCTTATGTTCTGATTCTATGTTAGTTGATACATGATATGTAATATTATTATATCTATCTGTATTTGGAGGTAATTCTGCATTTGAGAATGTTATTGTTGTTCCTACATTTGTATTAGAAAATTCATCTATTAATATGTCTTTTGCTAGTACTATTGAATATGTTCCTGTTTCTGTTAGTCCTGTTAATGTTATTGTATATGTTTTTGATTTTTCAGTTGTACTTGTTTCATCATTATTTATTGATATTTTTGTTGCATCTTCTGCATTTGTTCCATCTAAGTACAATTCTCCATCTTTCATTATTTTTAAGTCTGATACTTCTAAATTGCTGTTTTCTAAATCTAATCTTGTATCTATTCCTTTTACTGTAAAGCTTATGCTTCCTTCTGTTTCAAATCTTGTAGTATCTGCATTTACATATTTCCATACTGGTCTTATAAAGTCTACCATACTATCTTTAAATGATGTCGTATATGTTGAATTTCCAATTAGCACTGGTGTTTCAAGATTTTCATTTCCAGATGTATCTACTATTGCCCCTTCTGGAATTATTAATGTTACTTTTCCTTCAAATGTTCCAAAATTGCTTAGAACTATTTGATATGCTATTGTACTATCTGTTGAATCCAATTCTGTTATATTTTTTATTACTCTTGTTGTATATTTGTTTAATTCTGTTTGATCTTCTACATTTGTTCCATCAGGTTTGGTTATTTTTAATTCTTGTGCTGATGCATCTTCTATTATGTTTCCATTGTAATCTTCTATTTGTACTTTTATTTTGTCTATATATTCTTGGTCTAGTAAATTTCCTTGTGCTAAATATTTATCTTCTCCTTGTATTACTACAGTAACTGTTTTTTCTGTTGTGTCTATTGAGTTTTCTTCATTTCTTGAACTTAATCCATTTTCTGTTACTGATATTATTGGGTCTACTACGTCTACTACTATTTCTTCTTCCCATTGTTCTTTTGTTTTTATATCCCACACATTATATGTTTGGTTTCCTCCATATGTTGTCGTATTTCCTCCTGTTACTGTCTTCGTTCCTGTTTTCTTCGCTGTGAATTGGGCATTAGACTTTAGAGAAACTACGGCACGCACCCCACACGCAAGGTCGTTGTTGTTGCCGTTCAAATAGCGGTAGTTCGGGGTCACGCTATAAACGCTGTAGCTGTTGAAAGCATAGGAAAGCCAGTAATATGAGTAGTTTTCAATCATGTTTTGGTATTTAAAGTATGGTTCTTGGTATATTTTTTGGAATGTTGATTGTGTAAATGTATTTGCATTAGGTGTATCTGTATATTTTGCATACCAGGCATCTAACATTGCTTTTGTTAATACTCCTGCACTTGCTCCATATTGGCTTGTATTTAAATACATATCCCAATTTCTTTTTTGATAGTTCTCTGCCTCTGTTGTTCCACTACTCCATCTACTATTTATATTTCCTGTTAATATATATTCACTTATAAATGCATACTTTGTTCCATATGCATGATAAAAATCTTCTGGATTTCCTGCTGATATTAATGTTACTCTATCTCCTTCTATATCAAATACTCTCCACCCTGTTATTGCTTCTCCTGTTTCTGCATCTTTTACATAATCGTATTGTCCATATTTAGTATTAGGTGTTGCATTTCCATTTCTACTACTTCCTGCTGTAAATCCTCCAAATTGGAAGTTTTGAGTTGGTAAGCTTGTACTATTGTTTGCTGTTACTAAACTTGTTTTTAGTCCTGTTTGTATTGAATTTATTTCTTCTTCTGTCCAGGTTCCTGCATCATAATTTACAAAATCTCCTATATGTAATCCATCTTCATTTTCTCCTGTTGGGTCAAAGATTTCACTTGGTGATTTGTATTCTTTTTCCTCTGGTATGTTAACTCCTACTGTTATAGTTTGGGCATTATTGGCATTGCCTGACGTATCTAAAACTTTTCCTTGTGGTATTAATAATGTTACTATACCACTATAATCATATCCGTTATTTGGAGTTTGTTGTAGATTTTTTAATGTAATTGTATATTCTTTTCCAACAATTTTTTGTACTCCATTTATCTCTTGAGTTACATCTGTTATATTAGTAAGTTCTTTTACTGGTTTGGTATTATCAGTTGAACTTGCTTCTTCTACTGTTGCCCAATTAGGTTCTTCTCCATCTACTAATATTCTTAAATCATCTATTGTCAATGTACTTTGTTCAAAATATTTGTCTGTTACTGAAAATACAATTTTTGCTGTTTTCCCTGTATAATCTATGTCTAGATTAGAATATACATATGTAATTTCTGGTTTTATAAAATCAGCAAACATTTTTCCTATTGTATTTTGAGTTACTTCTGTATCTTCAAATTTTATATCTATCCAAGTTCCGTCTACATTAGTTCCATTTTCATCTGATTCCATCATACTTTGGTTTCCATATTCATCTACTAATACATCTGCAGTATAAGTATCTGCACCTTGTCCTCTTCCTTTTATTTTTAAAGAAATATTTCCACTCCATTCTTTATATGGAATTCCTGTTTGTCGAATAGCTTCTTCTAAATTTGATAATTGCACTATGTGTGTTATTTCGTTTTTTCCAGATGTTTCGTTTATTGATGTTGTTCCTGAATTTACAGTTACTGTTGGGTTAGTTGAACTTGTTACCTCTACACCATCTATAAATACTTGTATGTCTTCTGGTGATAATGTACTTGTTACATTACTAGAATAATTTATATTTACATTTTCATCTATTTCTTCTGATTCATATGCTGATCCTTTTAATTCTACTGTTAATGTTTTTCCATCTATATCTAGTGTACTTCCTATTTTAGTCCATTCTGGTTTATATATTGGCTTTATAATTCCATAATCCAAATATGATGATTGTTCTAGAGATACTGAATTGATATTTACTATATATGCACTACTTGTAGATACATTTCCTGAATTATCTATTGTTGTTACAACTATAAAATATATACCTGAAGCAGTTAATTCTGTTGCATTTTCTTTTCCTGATAATTTTGCTTCTCCACCATTTATACTATATGTTGTTGAAACATGTCCACTTAATGCATCTGTTCCATCTTCTACATAAACATATATATTTTTAGTTGTTAATGTATTATTTATGTAATCTTCGCCATCTATGCTTCCTTCTTTCATATACAACTTTCCAATAGTTGGCTTTTCATAGTCAAATTGATATGTTCCAAAACATTGATATATTTCTCCATCTATTGTTGTAGCTATTCCCTGATTTGATATTCCTACATTTCCTGCATTATCACTTACATTTTTTACAAATAAGTAATATGTTCCAGATACTTGTGGATTTATCTCAAAAGCAGTTCCACTTGCATAATTTTTCCATTCTCCTCCTAATAATTCAGTAGAACTTGTTGATATGTAATATTGTAAACTTGTTTCATTTATTCTTGAGTTTACACCATTTGATATTGGATCTTCTGCTGTTATTATTACACTCAAAGGAGAATTTCTCCATGTACATGATGTCGTATCAATTGAAAAAGATGGTGGTGTTATATCATATATCACTTCTACGGTTCCTGTCATTGCCTCATTATTTGCATTGTCATATGCATGAGCATTAAATATATATGTACCTTCACCTTGATTTACTTCTCCTGTTGATACATTTGGTATTTCTGCCAAGTTAAAATTTGCATAATATCTATTATTGGTAGAATCGTATGTTGCAGTTATACCTTTAAAATTTGATATCCATGTATTTCCATATCCACCACATATAAGTACATCTCTTAATCCTGATTCATTGTCTGATGCTCCTACAACATATGATGTAACATTAAGTTGATTAGTATATTGTTTATCTACAGTTATTGTTCCTGGATTAGGCGGTACAGTATCAACAAATGTTTCTAATGTTTTTCCTAAAACTGAATTTCCCGCATTATCATATAAATATATATGTGTAATATATTTTCCAACTTCATTATTATGATCAGATATATTTACTCTATAATACCATGTTCCTTCTCCTAAGTCTGTTCCTTCTGGCCATGGTTGTACTAAATCATCTTGTCCATTTGCATCTGTCCATGTTGGAAAAGCTACTTTGCTCACTCCTGAATTAGCATCACTTACTCCATATACATATACATCATATCCTGTTTGTGATACATTTTTTATTTCAGCTGATGTACATGTTGGTGGTGTTTTATCTACATAAACTGTTTGAGTTGTAGCAAGAGCAGAATCACCTAAATTATCATATATGTAAATATGTGTATAATATGTTCCTCCTTCATTATTATGTTCAGAAGCATTTACTCTATAATACCAAGTCCCATTACCTAAATCAGTTCCTCTTGGCCATGGTTGTACTAAATCATCTTGTCCATTTGCAGCTGTCCATGTTGGGAATTCTACTCTATTTACTCCATTTTGATCAGCAACACCATATATATATACATCATATCCATCTTTTGTTGCATTTTTTATTTCACAGCTTGTATATGTTGGTGCAAATTGATATTGGTAATTACAAACTGTACATCTTCCTCCATTTGAACTTGTTCCTCCAGTATGACCTGCTGCTGTTCCTGCATAAGTTACGCCACATCCTGAAGTAGTGCATGCATACATTGGAGTATGGGTTGTAGCGGTTATTGAATAATATGACACTCTTCCTGAATTAGTATGAGTTTGATATACTCCTCCACATGTTGTGCATCTTCCTCCATTATAGTGACTTCCTCCAGAGCAGGAAAATGTTGCTGCACCATTACACTTTGAGCAAAGTGCCCAGTGAGTTCCATTTCCCTCATATGACCAAGATGAAGATGTATGGTATTCATATACTTTTCTACTACCATTATTAGTCCAATAACTATGTTGAGTAGTACTTTCCCAATCATAAGTCACAGCCAATATTATATTATTAGATATAATACCAACCAATCCTATTCCTATTATAATCATTGTTAAAGTTGAAATAATTAATTTTATTATTTCTTTCCCTTTATTTTTATTCATATGTTTCTCCTTCTGCATAACACTATTATAACTAATAATTGATTTGTATAAATATACTATTTTTATATATTTTTCTTTTGTTTAATTTTTGATTTATCTTGCAGTTTTATTAATT
Source organism: uncultured Clostridia bacterium (assembly GCA_944393125.1). Taxonomy (GTDB): domain Bacteria; phylum Bacillota; class Clostridia; order TANB77; family CAG-508; genus CAG-269. The sequence goes on from CALXZB010000005.1 coordinate 38,207, forward strand.
TTAAATGAAGATTGATCCAAATAAATTGTCTCTGGCGCATATATTACAATCTCTGATGAACCACAATTTTGTGCAAAACCTTCATGTTCATATGCTATTTGTGTAAAGAGTGGTCCCAAGTCTAATGTTTTCATTGACATATGCCCACAATTATTAAACATATTTGTCATATCAAATACATTGCTTGTTTTGAATTTATCTCCCAAATCTAAACTTTTTAGTGATGTATATCCACATGAATCGAACATTCCACTCATATTAGTTACATTGCCTGTATCAAAATTATTTCCTAAGTCTAATTTTGTCATTTTCATATTTCCACAATTATTAAACATATTAGACATATTAGTTATTCTACTTGTATCAAAGCTATCACCTAATTCAAGAGTAGTCATTGATCTATATCCACAATTAGAAAACATAGCTTCCATATTAGTAGCAAAATCTAGATATAATAAATTTAAATTTATTATTGTTTCTGTTGATATACATTTTTCTGAATATCCTATATATGAAAACAAGTAACTAGAGTCTTGATTTGCATATATAGGAAGATTACTACCTATATACACCGTATATGGCGCTGATGATTGTAAAGTCCATGCTAATATTGTTTTATCTTCTACAGCTGATACATCCCATACTCTTTGTACTCCTACTGCATATGCACCTTCTAAACTATCCACAAATTCGATTTTTTCTATATCTTGCCTTGCAATTGGGTTAATTGTAGATACTTCGTTTGGATATACTGTTGTTCCTACAGATTCTCCTAAAAATGGACTTGTTGCTTCTATTTCGTTTGTAGCTGGTCTTAATAGATTGTACAACACAAAATCCGTTAATTTACTACTATTACCATATAAATCCGTTAATACTCCTTGAGAAATTTGAATTTTTACTTGATTTGCATTTTCAGGAAATCCTGTTACTTTTAATGCATATTTTTCACCATACTTAAATGTTGTAATCTCTCCATCAACTGTTCTTTCTTCTGTTAAAGGGGTTATCGATGTTAATGTTTTTGTTATTCCGTCTGTACTTTCTTGACCATTTACCATTATTTTGACTATATTATCTAAATTTTCTACTGTCAAATTACTTGATTCAAAAAATTTATCTGTTCCTGTAAATACTATTATTGCTGTTGATATTCCTCCATTTTGAGATCCATCTATATCTATTTGTGAGCTTTCAATCTCAAATGCTGGATCTACTACATCCACTATTACAGGATCACTACTCACTTCTTGTTCGGTATCATTTTCTCCTTGTTTTATATTCCAAACATTATATGTTTGTTCATCATCATATATTACAGTTTTCGTTCCTGCTCTCTGTAGCATCAAATCTGATGATAGTGTTACTAAAACACGGATTCCTCTAGATGTTCCAACCTCTACCCAACTAATCCCCCATTGTGAATTAGCATTTTCATACATTCCATTTTCTTGTGGTGTTTGGCATAAGAAATGAGCTACTCCTGATTCTATCATATTAGAATATCTTTTATGCTGTTCTGTTTTTATAAGTGCATATGTTGTTCTGTCAGTAACATCTGCATTAGGTGTGATATATTTGTTATACCATTTATTAAGATCATTTACTGTAAGTGCTTTTGCACTTTCTCCCATTTGTTCTGTATTTACGTAGTTACTCCAATCTCTTTTCTGATAATTTTCTGCTTCTGTTGTTCCATTATTCCATAAGCTATTTATATTTCCACTTAGTATATACTCACTTTGATATCCCGAAAACATCAATGGTTGGCTAAAATCTTCTGGATTTCCTGCTGATATCAGTGTAATCTGATCTCCTTCTATATCAAATACTCTCCAACCAGACAAATTATTTCCAGTTGAAGCATCTTTTATGTAACTGTTTCCATCATATCCAGATTCTATCGCACTTGAGTTTTTACTACTTCCTGCAGTAAATCCTCCAAATTGGTAATCTCCTGTTGGTCTTGTAGCAGTCCCACTAGCTGTTGTTAAATTATTTTTTGGTCCTACTTGAATTGCATCTATTTCTTCTTGTGTCCATATTCCTGCGTCATAGTTTATAAAATCTCCTATATGTAGTCCATTAACATCATTTTCTTCCAAATCAAATAATTCACTTGGTTTTTCTGGCTCTGTTTCTTTTATGTTCCAAACATTATATGTTTGTTCTCCTCCATAAGTATCCATATTTCCGCCAGTTAATGTTTTTGTTCCTGTTTTTGATATTAAAACATCTGATGACAATGTTACTAGCATACGTATTCCATAAGCATCATAACAATTAGCAGATATTTCTCTTCTTTCTGTACTAATAAAATAATTAGCAAACGGATCTCGCGCTTCACAATACCAATATAATGAATAATTATCTACTATGTTTTGATATTTTAAGTATGGCTCTTGATAGATTTTTTGAAATATTTCAACATCGTTAAATAAGTTTTCAGTCTGTTCTATATACTTGCTATACCACTTGTTTAAAGTAGACATTGTTAATGGTGTTGCACTTTGTGCATATTGTGTTGAATTTACATAAACTTCCCAGTTCTTTCTAATTACTATATTGCTAGGATCCTCAATTTCCACACTAGCCCAATTGCTATTTATATTCCCAGTTAGTATATATTCTCCTTGAAATGCTTTAAACCAATCTATGTACATAGCTTCTGGATTTCCTGCTGATATCAATGTTACAGTTCCATCATCATTTATATCAAACACTCTCCATCCTGTAATATCTTTACTTGTTCCATCACTTGTTTTTTCCTTAATATAATCATATGTTATTCCATCCCAAGAACTTGCTCTTACATTTCCGTTTCTGCTTGTTCCTTCTTTAAATCCTCCAAACTGATAATTTTCTGTTGGCAATTCTTCACTACCATTTGCTGTTACTAAGTTTCCCACTTCTCCTGTCTGTATTGCATTAATTTCCTCTTGTGTCCATGTTCCTGCATCATATTCTATAAAATCTCCTATATGTAATGCATTTGCATTTGTGCCTGTACTATCAAATATTTGACTTGGAGATGCATATACTTCTTGTGTTTGTATTTGTATATTGACACCTACAGTTATCGTTTGAGCATTATTTCCATTATCAGATGTGTCTAGTATTTTTCCTTCAGGAATTAATATTGTAACAATACCACTATAATTAAGATATTTATCTCCTTCTTCTATATATTTTTGTTCTAATCCAGTTATTTCTAAAGTATATTCTTTTCCTATTACTTTTTCAGTACCATTTACTGTATCTGTAATATCTGTTATACTTGTAAATTCTCTTTTTACTTTTTCCCAGTTAGGTTCTTCATTATCTACTAATATTGTTAAATCTTCTACATTCAAATTTGAAATATCAAAATATTTATCTGTAACTGAAAATACTACTTTCAATGATTTTGAAACATAGTCAATATTTCCTTCACTATATATATATTCAAATACTGGTTTTAGTGTATCTACTTGCCCTAATGTTAATGTTTGTTTAATACTTTCATTTCCTGCTTTATCTGTTAAAGTATTAGCTTCTATTTCTAAGTCAAGTTTTCCACTCCACTCTTTATATTTTTTTCCTGATTGCTTTTTATCTTCTTCAAAATTAGATAATGTTAATTGATATACAACTCCTTCATCTGTTTCTGTTGCATTACTTAATTTCTTTGTCAAAGTATTAACTCTTATTCCATCTATATATATAACTATATCCTCAGCACTTAACGAGTATGTTTCTATACCACTCAAATTATCCTTTCCTACTATATCTACTGTTAAAGAATCATTTTCTTTATCAATATTTGAGTTTTGAATTTCCCATTCTGGACTTTCATAGTCAAATTGATACTCTCCAAACATTTGATAATCGGTTGAGTTTATTGTTTTATCGCTTCCATTAGATTTACTTACATTTCCAGTATTATCATAAATATTTTTTACAAACAGATAATATACTCCACTTGTTGGAGGATTCATTTTTATTGTATCTCCACTATTATAAGTTATCCATTCTCCACCTGACAATGTATCTTCACTATTAGAGAAATAATATTCATACACATTATTTAATGCCCACCCTGAACCTCCAGTTTCTGAAATAGTTAAACTTGTATCTAGTTCCGAATTTCTCCATGTGCATGATGGTGGGTTTGCTGTTATTATTGGAGCATCATAATCAAATAAGTATGGTCCATATCTATGGTATATTGTTCCACTCACACTAACATCGCTACCATTTGAAGTACTCATATTTCCAGCATTATCACTTGCTCTTTTTATAAACAAGTAGTATGTTCCACTTACTCCAGGGTTTAATGAAACTGCATTTCCGCTTGTATAATTAGCCCAACTTCCCCCTGACAGTGCTGTTGAATTATTTGATAAATAATATTGATATGAATTTGACGAGCTAAGATCTGATCCTCCTGTATCTGTTGTTGTTATTGTTGTATCTAATCCAGTATTTCTCCAAGAACATGATGTTACACTATTAGATAACGTAGGTACAATTTTATCGAATCTATATGGTCCAAATCTATGGTATGTTGTTCCTCCTATATTTACATCTGTTCCATTTGATATACTCACTGCTCCAGCTGTATCTGTTACTCTTTTTACAAATATGTAATATGTTCCTGATGAAGGATTTATATTAAAACTTGCTCCACTTGAATATCCTGTCCAGCTTCCTCCTGATAATGCTGTTGAACTAGTTGATAAATAATATTGATACGAATTTCCAGATGATAATCCAACACTACTACTTGCTGAAATAGATAAACCTAATGCAGAATTACGCCATCCACATGAAGTTGTGCTTACTGTAATTTGTGGTGGCACCTCATATTCTATTATTATATAATTATAAAGATTTGTATGTCCTTCAGAATCGCTTATCCATTGGTTTATTTTATATTTACCTGGTGTATAACCCGTCCATGAAGTATAGTGGTTACCATCACACTTTTTATCTCCATCAGGAGTTACGCAACAATATGCTGAAAATTTTAAAGTTACTGAACCACCTATCGGAATTTTTACTGTAAATGTTTGATATGTTCCAGAACAACTTCCTGATTTGCCACTGCTTGTTGTCCATCTGAATGATGGTCCTTCAAGCGCTCCAATATCTTCTCCTGGGTCTGGATCAATCACATCATCACCAACAGCATAAACAGAAAATGTTCTTGCCTCAAAACTAATATTACCCTCAGTATTTTCTTTAACATTTATTTTTTCATACGTATTATCTTCTTTTACGTGATATACTTGTGATTTCTCAGATATATTTGCATCTGATATTGTAACTTCACATGTTACTCCAAAATCTTCTGGATTTATTTCAACTGTTTCTACAATTTTTTCTGGTTCTGCATCTGGATTAGCTTCATCTACTGGACCTTCTGATATAACTTTATCTAATATTTTTATATCATATGCTACTTTTATTTCTTTATCTTCAAAAATTTTGTTTAATTGTTCTTGTGACACTTCTTCTACTTGTAGTTCAGCATTTACAGGCAAATATCCTTTTAATTCAACTAATTTTCCATTTGTTTCATCTTCATATTTTAAAATTTTGTAATAAAATTTTTTTGATGTTTCGCCTAATTCTATTTGTTTTATTTCTTCATCGTTTTTTTCAGACAACAATATTCTATTATATGTATTATTAGTACTTGGTTCAAGAATTGCTACATCATATTTTAGTTCAATTTCTATATTTTTACTCTCTAATTGTTCTTTAGTAAGATATATTTTGTTATCAACTATTTCTAAATTTGTTTCATCTATACTCGCTTTTACTACTTGACTAATTTTTTTATTATTAACACATTCCGGAATTTGAATTTCATAAGAATTGTCTTCAATTTGATTTGCTTCTAATTTAAATTCTTCATTTTCCAAATATCCATAATTATCTAAAGCTGTTGCTGATACTTCTACTACTTTTTCTGCACGTGACCTATCAATATTTTGATAAGCTCCTATCATTATGGCTATTATCATTAATAAAATTATAATATTTCTAATTTTCTTTCCAACTCTTTTGTTTTTTAACATTTGACTTCTCCTTCCAAAAAAAGCATTTATTACCAATAAAAAAGAATATTATGCTTATTGTTTATGTTTATTAGTACCTTGCATAATATCCTTTTCAAATTTACATTTTTTATCAACATTTATTAAAATTTTATTTTTATTTATATTCATCATTTTTTGTTTTCCTCCTTAGTTAAATGTCTTTTATTTTATACTCATTTATACTTCTTTATCATAACATATTATCTTATTTTTCGCAAGTGTTTTTCGACATTATTATGTAAGGAATATTATATTTTTTATAAAAAATTGTCAAAAAAAAACTACATCAATTTCTTTATGAATTGATATAGTTTTTGGTGCTCCCACTAGGACTTGAACCTAGGACCCACCGGTTATGAGCCGGTTGCTCTGACCAACTGAGCTATGGGAGCATTAGTTTTATTAACTTCAACGCAAGACTAAGTATAATCTATTTTACGAAAAATGTCAATACTTTTTTAAAAATTTTTAAATTATTTTTTTTAAAATTATGGTAGATTTATAATCTACCATAATTTTATCCTTTTAAAAACTCTTTTTCAGCTTGTAATATTTTCACATTTCTTAGTTTATTTTCTAAGTTCTCACTTGTTTCATATTTTACTAGCATATAGTTTTGAGTATGACCTTTATAATATGTTTTTCCATTTTCAATTTCTTTGTCTTCAAATAAAACTTCAACTATTTGTCCAATCATACTTTTATTATAATTATATTCATTTCCATTTGATAATTCTATCAATTTTTTGCTTCTAATTTCTTTTATATTTCCATCTACTTGATTTGGTGCAACTGCAGCTCTTGTCCCTTTTCTTTGTGAATATTGAAATATATGCATTTTATATAATTTTATACTTTTTAAAAATTCATAAGTAGTATTAAACTCTTCATCAGTTTCTCCTGGAAATCCAACAATAATATCTGTTGTTATCATTACATCTTTGTAATATTTTCTTAGTCTTTCAATTATTTGTTTAACCTCAGAAGTTGTATATTTTCTATTCATTCTTTTTAAAGTTTCATTACAACCACTTTGTAAAGATAAATGGAAATGATGGCATATCTTTTCAAGTTTACTTAACCTTTCTACAAATTGTTCTGTCATTATTTTTGGTTCTAATGAGCCTAATCTAATTCTTGTTATTCCCTCAATTTCATTTATTTTTTCTAATAATTCAATTAAACCATTTTCATTTCCAAAGTCTTTTCCATATGATGCTACATGAATTCCAGTTATTACTACTTCTTTTATACCTTTTTTTGAAATTTGTTCTATTTCTTTTATTACACTTTCTTGTTTTCTACTTCTTACTCTACCTCTTGCAAAAGGAATAATACAATATGAGCAAAATTGATTACATCCATCTTGAACTTTTACTACTGCTCTTGTTTTTTCTGTATATGTAATTTGTCCCATATCTTTAAATTCTTTTTGTATGTCTATATTTTCTATTTCTACTATTTTTTCTTTTTTTGCTATAAAATCTGTAATATATTGTGCAATGTCTGTTTTTTCTTCATTTCCTAATACAATGTCTATTTCTGGCATTTTCTCTAATTCTTGTTTTGCAACTTGTACATAACAACCTACTGCAACAATTATAGACTTTTTATTTTTTGACTTTAACCTTCTTAAAATCTGTCTAGATTTTCTATCAGACATATTTGTTACAGTACATGTATTTACTATGTATATATCTGCTGTTTCTTCATCTATATCTACTATTTTATATCCTGCTTCTTGTATTTTTTGCATCATAGCATTTGATTCATATTGATTTACTTTACAACCTAATGTGTAAAAACCTACTTTTAACATTTTCCATCCTTCCTAAATAAGTGTTGCTCCTATTATTCCTGCATCATTTTTCAATTTTGCAAGTTTAATAATTATATCATGTCTAGGATTAAAAAGCAAGTTTCCTTGTAATATTGCTTGTTTTAGTGGATTATAAAATATATTTTCATATTCTGCAAAACTTCCCCCTAAGCAAATTGCTTCTGGTTCAAATATATTTATAATATTTGATATTCCTATACTTAAATATTCTATATATTCTTTTATCATCTTTTTTAAAATTTGATTTTCTGAATTTTCTTGAATAAATTTTCTAATTTCTTTTCCACTTAATGTGTTTAGTTCAAATCTCTCAGAAATTTTTTGTTTAAATCTTTTCAAACTAGCATATGTTTCAAAACATCCTCTTTTTCCGCAATTGCATAATTCTCCATCTTTTTGAATTATCATATGACTAAATTCATATCCTGGAACTTCTTCGGCTTCTAGTAATTGACCATCATATATTACTGCTCCACCTATTCCAGTTCCTATGCATAAAAATAAGCTATTTTTATATTCTTTTAATTCTCCATATTTGTATTCCGCAAGAGCTGCACATTTAGCATCATTTTTTAATTTTACTTTTATTTTAAGTATTTTTTCAAGAATTGTTGCTAAATTATAATTTTCTATGTTTAAATTAACTGCTTTATCAATATTATTGTTTCGTATAGTTCCAGGAACAGCTATACCTATACTTTCTATATCATACATTAATGCAAATTGCATTACATTTTCAGTTATAAATTCTTCTAATATGTTTCTTATATTATTTTTTTCGATTAAAAATTTTTCTGTTTTTATGATAATTTCACCATTATTATCAACTACGCCTATTCCTATATGACTTCCTCCAATATCAATTCCTATTTTCATATTTAGGTTTATTCCTCCTACATTTTATATAAAATAGCTTTCAAATATTCTTACCATAAATAAAACTATTATATTGCTTGAAGATATAAAAAAGCCTATTGGTATTTCAGAAATTTTTATTTTTTTATTTCCTTTTTTTCTTTGTTGGCTCTTTAAAATTATTGTATATAATATTATTGATGTTATAGCTAATATCAATGTATATATTAAAATTATGAAATTGCTATATACTGATATTATACTAATTAATATAAGCAAATTTATTAAATAACTATCTTTAGCAAATTTTCTAAGTAAAAATGCATCAACTAATAGTAATATCATATATACAAATAAATACTTAATATTTAAGTTCACACTTGAAAGATCTATCACAAACAAATATATCATATATAGTATTGATGATACAACTCCAAAAGCTAGTACACTTTTATTAATTTTAGAATAGTTTTTATCTATTCCTCCTATCAATACAAGTATAGAAATATATATCATTCCAAATATATATATTATTATACTTGATATATCATAACTACTAACACTTATATTTAAAGTGTTTGCTAAAACTACTGATGAAACTCCTCCAATTAATGTATATGTTAATTTTGATGCAAGACTTTCATTATAGTTTTTGCTATAATTTGTTCTTTTTAAATCTAATTTTTTTGGTATTTCATTAGCTATTAGAGAACAATAATATCCACTTGTTATTCCTGTTAAAAAAAATATCATATATAAAATTATATTCATGTTTTTACCTCTTTTGTTTATATTATTACAGGCATATACAAATAGTATATGCCTGATGTTATTACTTATTTATTATAAAATCATTGCAACTATAACTCCTGCAAATATTAGTGTTACTGTAATTGCTATTATCCACCATAGTGGTGATTTTCCACTTTGATTTTTCACTTCAATCTCTCCTTTAATTTATAACAATAACTTTAATTATATTTATTTTATATTTTTTTTACAAAATGTCAATATTTTTGAACAATTTGTAATGTAATTGTATTTTTTGTAATATTTTTGTAACATATTTATTGTATATTTTTCTATTTATCGGTAATACTGTTTATAATTAGTTTGTGAGGAGGTCCATATGAAACCATTAGATTCTAAAAAAGATTATCAAGATTATGTTGACAAAAAATCACCTAATTCTCCTATTTTAAAAAACTGTTTCAATGCTTTTTGGGTAGGTGGTTTAATCTGTACAATAGGACAAGTTATTATGAATATTGCTAAATCAAGAGGTCTTTCTCAAGACATTTGTGGTACTATTGTTTCTATCATATTAATTGCTATTAGTGCTTTTTTAACTGGTCTTAATATTTTTAATAAAATTGGTAAATTCGCAGGGGCTGGTTCGCTAATTCCTATAACTGGATTTGCAAATTCAATTGTTTCACCTTCTATGGAATATAAATCAGAAGGTTATGTTATGGGAGTTGGTGGCAAAATGTTCACTGTTGCTGGTCCAGTACTTGTTTTTGGTATTTCAACCTCAATAATTGTAGGCTTAATATATTTAATTTTTAATACTCAAAATATAACTCTTGTATAAATATAATTTTTTGAAAGGATGATCTTATGCAAAAATTAGGAAAACAAACAATAAAATTTGATAACCCTCCTGTTATCACAGAAGTTGCTTCTATTGTTGGGCCAAAAGAAGCCAATGGTCCTCTTGCAAAATATTTTGATCAATGCCTAGAAGATGAATTTTGGGGTGAAAAGACTTGGGAAAAATCTGAAAGTAAAATCATTAAAGAAACTGTTAATATGGCTATCAATAAATCTGGAATTCCATCAAATGACATTGAATATTGTTTTGCTGGTGATTTATTAAATCAATGTATATCTTCTAGTTTTGGACTTAGAGAGCTTAATGTTCCTTTTATAGGTATATTTGGAGCTTGTTCAACTTTTGTTGAAGGATTAAGCCTTGGTGCAATTTTTATCGAAAGCTGTGCAAAACATGTTTTGTGTGCCGCTTCTAGCCATTTCTGTAGTGCAGAAAAACAATTCAGATTCCCATTAGAATTAGGAAATCAAAGACCTCAAACTTCCCAATGGACTGTTACTGGTTCAGGTGCAGCCGTTTTATCCCAAAATGGTGATGGGCCTTTTATTACACATATAACCTTTGGAAAAATTGTAGATATGGGAATTAAAGATGCCAATAATATGGGTGCAGCAATGGCTCCTGCTGCTTTAGATACACTTATTTGCCATTTTAAAGATACTGGGCGTTCTCCTTCTTATTATGATGCAATCATTACTGGAGATTTGGGTTATATTGGAAAGGAAATTTTAACGGAACTCGCTTTAGATAAAGGTTATAATATTAAATCTAATTATAATGACTGTGGGGTTATGATTTTTGATAAAGAAAAACAAGATACTCATTCAGGTGGTAGTGGTTGTGGTTGTTGTGCTACTGTGTTTTCTGGATACTTTTTCAAACAATTAAATGAGAAAAAAATAAAAAGAATATTATTAATTGCTACTGGTGCGTTGATGAATTCTACTTCATCTCAACAAGGTGAATCTATTCCAAGTATAGCACATGCAATTAGTATCGAAATGTAGAGGTGCTTTTATGGATTGGTTACAAAATATTAATTTTATTGAACTTATTAAATGTTTTATTACAGGTGGACTTATTTGTGTTATAGGTCAAATTTTAATAGATAAAACAAAATTAACACCTGCTAGAATTTTAGTTATTTTTGTTACAACTGGAACCATTTTAGGCGGTCTTGGTATTTATAAATATTTAGTTGATTTTGCTGGTGCTGGTGCGACTGTACCTCTTACCGGATTTGGTTACAATTTAGCAAAAGGTGCTATTAAAGGTGTTCAAGAATATGGTTTAATTGGTGCTTTTACAGGTGGTGTTACAGCTTCTGCTGGTGGAATCTCTGCAGCTATATTTTTCGGATATATTGCTTCTTTGATATCAAAACCTAAAATGAAAAAAGAATAATTTTTATCTAGTTTGCCATTTTTTATCAATTATGTTATAATTGTCTTAAGTACAGCTTCGTCTGTCAAAATTTGAAAGGGTGGAAAAATATGAAAAAAGGCAACACGTACAAACTTTTTAGCATTTTAGGGCGGTTGATTTTGGTTTGTGTTTTTGGTATGGCTCTTTGCCTGCTTCTATTATATCTGCTGTTTAAGAACACAGATATGGCAGAGCTGATTTTCAATTCCGAAGTGTCCACAGATTTCATTTTTATACTTGTTGTTATGTGGACTTTAGGAGCTTTAATTGGAGCCCTTGCCTGTTTCGTAGCATTCGTTAATTCGCTTGCTGAAAAAGACGATGAGTTAAAAAAACTTGAACAAGAAAACAAGCAACTTCAAGAAAAACTTAAGCAGGAAAATAAACGACTTCAAGAAAAACTGAACAAATTCAGTAAGGGTACCGCATCCTCTTCCGCAGAAAGAATTTTTGGTGAAATTGGATTTACTGGAAGTTTAAAACCCACTGATAACAATCAATCGTAATTTATTCCACGCCCCCGGTTTAACTTAAACCGGGGTATTTTTATGAACAGATTTTTGACTTTCAGCTAAAATTGTAGTATAATATATTTATAAAAGGCAAGTCGCCAAAATTTGAGGGGGAAATTTTCATGAAGAAGAACAAGACTTATAAGGTATCTCGCTATTTCTACAATCGGTTTCACATTTGGTTTTGGAAACTGCAAGCTGTTTTTGTAATGACTTTTATGTCTGCATTAGCAATCTCTGCATTCATGTTCCTGGCCATCTGCTGCAACTGAATAGAAAAACAATACACTCCAACTGTAATTATAGTTGTTGTGTATTGTATTTTGCTCTTATTTATATTGTTTATCAATTTCTTTTAAAATAACATCATGTGCACTTCCTTCTTGAATGCTTACATTTGAAACTAAAGTTAATCTAGCTTTTTCATGTAATTCAGGAATTGTTATTGCACCACAGTTGCACATTGTAGATTTTATTTTAGCAACTGTTATATCTAAATTTTCTTTTAATGAACCTGCATATGGTATGTAAGAATCAACACCTTCTTCAAAAGAAAGTTTTTTAGCTCCACCCATATCATATCTTTGCCAGTTTCTTGCTCTATTTGATCCTTCACCCCAATATTCTTTAACAAAATTATTATTAATTTTTACTATTCTTGTTGGACTTTCATCAAATCTTGCGAAATAACGTCCCATCATTACAAAATCTGCTCCTAATGCTAATGCTATTGTTATATGGTGGTCATGTACTATTCCTCCATCTGAACATATTGGAATATATATACCTGTTTCTTCAAAATATTTGTCTCGAGCATTAACTACATCAATTAATGCACTTGCTTGTCCTCTGCCAATTCCTTTTGTCTCACGAGTGATGCAAATAGAACCTCCTCCTACACCTACTTTTATAAAGTCTGCTCCTGCTTCTGCAAGATATCTAAATCCTTCAGCATCAACTACATTACCAGCTCCTATTTTTAAGCTATCTCCATATTTTTCTCTAACAAATTTAATTGTATTTTTTTGCCATACAGAATAGCCATCTGATGAATCTATACACACCATATCTACACCTGCATCAACAAGTGCTGGTACTCTTTGTTCATAATCTCTAGTATTTATTCCTGCACCAACTATATATCTTTTGTTCTCATCTAGTAATGAATTTGGATTATGTTTTCTTTCTTCATAATCTTTTCTAAATACTAAATATTTTAAATTACCTTCTTTAGTTAATATTGGTAAACATTCTTTTTTCTTTTCCCAAATTATATCATTTGCCTCTGTTAAAGATATTCCTTCTTCTGCCCAAATTATTCTTTCTATTGGTGTCATATATTTTGAAATAGGTGCATTTAAGTCATCTCTTGAAATTCTATAGTCTTTATCTGTTACTAATCCTAAAAGTTTGCCTTTTTCTGTTCCATCATCTGTTATCATAACAGTTGAATGTCCTGTTTTTTCAACTAATTCAATCACTTCTTGTAGTGTTGCATCACTTTTTACATTTGAATCACTTACAACAAATCCGGCTTTATGTTTTTTTACATGATAAACCATTTCTGCTTGTGATTCTATTGATTGTGAACCATATATAAAAGCAACTCCACCTTCTCTTGCTAGTGCAATTCCCATTTTCTCTCCTGAAACAGACTGCATAATTGCAGAAACCATCGGTACATTTGCATAATATTTAGGTTCTTCACCTTTTTTAAATTTTACAAGTGGTGTTTTTAATGATACATTTGATGGTATACATCTTTCATCAGTTAAATTTGGTAATAATAAAAATTCATTAAATGTTCTTGATATATCTTCTAATATTTTAGCCATTTTTTTCTCCTCTCATTTCTTTAATTATTCTATATATATGATGCCAGCTATATGCTGTTATTATATTTTTTCCATTAGTTGTTTTATTATATTGGCTATCAAATTTTATAACTTTTATTTTTTGTGATATACTTTCTATATTTTCCGGACTATCTTCTATCATTATATCTATATTATTTTTTATGCATTGTTCTAATTTTCTTTTATCAAAAATTAATTTTTTGTATTTTATTTTGTTTTTGTCTAACCAGTTTTTAGTTAGCTCCTGCATTTTTCCATAATATTCAGGTGGCATACCTGTTTCATTTCTTGCAGTTATAATATATATATTGTTTCCTTCTTGCTGTAATTTTCCAATTATTTCTGCAGAAAATGCTCTTGGATTAGTTTTAGTCACATATTCTACTAAATATCTATTCCAAAATTTTTCTTCTTGTTCTTCAGTAAAATTAAATTTTTCACTTTCATAGTATTTTCTTAAGTCTATATTTATTGGCCAATTTTCTTCTACACACATTTTTGTTCCATAGTCTATAGTTATTCTCTCATAATCTGTAAGTACTCCGTCTAAATCAACTCCGATATTCATATACGACCTCCTCTTTTAAGTAAAAAACCGAAAAAGTCCTTACCTTGAAATTATTATTTCAAAGTAAAGACATTTTTATTACGCTTTTTTTGCTATTTCAGCTATTTCTGCAAATGCTTTTTCATCACTTACAGCTATTTCTGCTAACATTTTTCTGTTAATTGTAACATTAGCTTTTTTTAATCCTGAAATTAATTTACTATATGTTAAACCATTCATTCTTGCAGCAGCATTTATTCTTGATATCCATAGTTTTCTAAAATTACTTTTTTTGTCTTTTCTTCCAACATATGCATATGCTAATGATTTTAATACTGCTTGATTAGCATTTCTAAATCTATAGTGTTTTGCACCATAATATCCTTTTGCTTGTTTTAATACTTTTTTATGTCTTGCTCTTGTTGT
>CALXZB010000006.1 GCA_944393125.1 uncultured Clostridia bacterium
AAAATAGAGCAATGATAGAAACTTATAACAAAATAGTTAATTTTATTGACTTTTCTAGGTTAGACAAGATAATTAATAAAATATAAAAGTCGAATATAAATTATAATTTATCTAGTTAACTAAAACTAAACTAAAGGTTTATTAAGGTAAACTAACTGTCGGTTGAGTTTGTGAAATATCTGTAATAAAATAGAATTAACAATTAAAGGAGGGATTTTATATGGTAAACAAAACTCTTGGAGAAATGATTAGTTCTTTAAGAAAAGAAAAAAATATGACACAAAATGATTTAGCATCAAAGATGAATGTTACTGACAAAGCAGTGTCAAAATGGGAAAGAAATCTATCTTGTCCTGATGTTAATTCTATTCCAAAGTTAGCAGAAATTTTAGGTGTTTCTGTGGAAGAATTATTAAATGCACAAGCAAAACAAGACCATAGCAAGGTAGATGACACTATCAATATTGCTTTAATTGGAGTTAGTCTTGCAATGGGTATTTGTATTGTAGTTACTTCTATATTAAAACAAATTGATCTAAATAATGCTATTATTATGCTAGGAATAGGAATAAGTTGTTTATCTATTTATTTATTAAAAAATAATAAAGATAAGGGCTAGAACTTATAATTACTAGCTCTACAAATTACAACAAGTGAGGCAGATAATAAAGTTATCTGTCTAATTTAAATAGAGAACGAAAAGAAAATATAAGTTTAAAGATGAAAACAGATTGAATGGGTTCAAAACAATTATGAACATGAAATATGATTTATCTTACAACATTATTTCCCGTTTTTTTAAAAAACTTGTTTTTGGGAAATAAAAATGTTATAATAATTCTAGAGGTGATTTTATGAAAACAATAGAAAGAGATTATTTAAATAAATTAATAGGAGTCGTTGGAACACCTGATATAAAAATAATAACAGGAGTTAGGCGTAGTGGTAAATCTAAGCTTTTGTCTCAATTTAAAGAATATATAGAGAAGTATATAGAAAATTATAATATTATAGATATAAATTTTAATGAATTAAAATATGAGAATTTGAAAGAATATCATGCTTTAAACGATTACGTTGAATCCAAATATATATTTGAAAAGAAAAACTTTGTTTTGATAGATGAAGTTCAAATGTGTGAAGGATTTGAAAAAGCTATAAATAGTTTTCATGCATCTGAAAAGTATGATATCTATGTAACAGGTTCAAATGCTTTTTTATTAAGTAGTGATTTAGCGACATTATTTACAGGGAGAACTTTTGAAATAGAAATATTTCCATTTTCTTTCAAAGAATTTATAAAGTATTACAACTATACTGATTTGGATGAATCTTTTAAAAAGTATATATTAAACGGAGGTATGTCTGGGTCTTATTTATATGAAAATGAAAATGATAAATATAAATATATATTAGATGTATATAAAACATTAATAGTGCGTGACATTAATGAAAAATATAAAATAAGAAATGAAAATTTATTAGATAGTTTGACAAACTTTATGATGGATAATATATCAAATATAACATCAATAAGAAATATAACTAATTCATTAAAAAGAGCTGATGATACATTAAATCATAAAACAATAGGTTCATATATTCAATATTTATGTAATGCGTTTTTATTTTATAAAGTTAGAAGATATGACATACAAGGAAAAAGATATCTAGAATCGCAAGATAAATATTATTTAGTTGACCCAACATTTAAATATGCAAAATTAGGAATGAAAAATATGAACTATGGTAGAAATTATGAAAATATAGTTGCAATAGAATTATTAAGACGAGGTTATGAAATATATGTTGGAGAATTATATAGTTGTGAAGTTGATTTTGTCGCAATGAAAAGAGATGAAAAAATATATATTCAAGTATCTGATAACATTGATGATGAAAAGACTTTAGAAAGAGAAGTAAGACCCTTGTTAAAAATAAAAGATGCATATCCTAAAATTATAATAGCTAGAACAAAGCATGATATGTATCAGTATGAAGGAATACAAATCTATGATATAGCTAAATGGTTGGCAGAATAAAAAGTTATAATTATAGAGATTTTATTGAAAAACTAAATATACAAGGAATACAAAGTGAAATAGATGTAGAGAAGATAAAATTATTAAAAAGAGCATTAGATGAAACTGGTGCAAAAGTAGTATTAAGTTCTTCATGGAGATATACAAGAAAAGCTGAAAAATTAAAAGAACTATTAGCAACCTTTGAAATTTATACAGAATCAACACCATATATACATGGTAAGAGAGGATTAGAAATAAAACAATGGTTATTAGATAATCCAGAAGTAGAAGACTTTGTTATTTTAGATGACGAAATTTTTGAATCTTATGATGAAGAGTTATTAAAAAAGTTAATAAAAATATCAAATGGAAATGGTTATAATTTTGGAGAAGAACTACTGCCTAAAGATATAGATAAAATAATTGAGAAGTTAGGAAAAAAGAAAGAGAAGGAAGAAGAATCAGAACGATAATTTAAACAACAGAAGCAAAGCAAAAAGAAACAACTAGATTATATGTAAAAATACATAAGAAAGGAATAAAATATGCAGATATTAGAATGTATTGACAGAGTGGGGCAAAAATACGGATATGATACTGAATTAATGAATGCACTAAAAAGGTGTATTCCTGTAATGATTGAAGGAAAAACAGAAGAAGATATTAATTTATTAATGGATACTTTAGAAAGAGTACAAATCTATACTTTTGATGACCAACCAGAACAAGAGGAAATAGATGCTATTATAAGAAGAAAAATAAATGGTAGAAATAACCATGTAAAGACAATAGAATGTGATAAAGGAGAATATGGAAAAAAAGTTTCTCCTGGATCGTATATAAGTGAACCTATTTTTGATGATGATATGAATATTATAGATAGAGTAGGATTTATCTATGTTACCAATTTATATAGTTCTAGTGAAACTTCAAAATTTTATGGTACTAAAATTAATTTATCACATTTAATTCATGAATTAGGACATGCATGGGGAGCACAAAAAGGTGAATTTCAACAAGAGGAAAGTGGAGATTATACAATGACAATTGGAACTTCAAAGTTTCATAATAGAGTTGATAGAAATGGAAAAATAGCGGAAGAAACTGGAATAGAGGGACTATATATGGAGGAGGCTTTAAATTCGATTGAGGAAGAAAATGCTCTTTATAGGTTATTTGAAATAAATGATTTTCGTAGTATTCCAGGATATGTGCAATCTAATTATCAAGGCACTATGACAGAGATGATGAGATATTTTGTTCAAAAATTTGGAGAAGAAACATTGGGGAAAATTAGAATTCAAAAAGATAGAAGTAAAATAGAAAAATTACAGGAAATATTTGACGAAACAAATTTTATGAAAGGTATGGATGGAATAGATTACTATTCTGAAAAAGAAAAAAAATTAAATTCTGCACAAGATACAAGTATGTCAGATAGTGCCAAAAAAAGAATAAAAGATTTTTTTGAAAAATATAGGAGCTTGTATTTAATGCCTCATAAAAAACAAGATTTTTTAGGGCATTTAGATAAAGTTATGGAACAATTATTTAATTTTACGTCAATTAAATATAGTTATGATATTGCTAATGAAGACATTAAACAATCTTATTATCAAACATTATCTTCAATTTTAGCAGAAGGATATGCTCCTATCAATCAAGCTGTTGCAATTATGAAAGAACATAAAAAACAAGAAATACCACAAGTTACTCTTTGTGGTTTAGCAAGGCAGGCATTAGAAGATAAAATTAGAATAGGAGAAGTAACCGTTTTACCAGAAGAAAAGAGAATAAGTGATAGGGAGGAAAAAACAATAGATGAATCAAGTATATAAAAAAGCTTATACTGAAATATTAGAAATAATAAAATATCTACCTTATGACGAATATGAAAAAATTCCTAAAGAGAAGGTGGAATTTTATAAAAATTATAGAGATCCTTTATATCAGTTTAAATATAATCCATATAAATCATTAAATGAACAAAATGTGTTAAGAGAAACAAAGGCTCTAATAGTTGATTTATTTAGAGAAGTAATAGCAACAAAAGAACAAAAAGAAAAGCTCAATATACTACTACTCCAGAATGAACAAGAATATCAGAGCAAAGTACATGAAAAATATAGTTATGATAAATTATTTAATAAAAAATCAAAAAGTATTAATGTACATAGTGCAAATATGATAGTTTATAAAGAAAATATATTTGTAAAAATATATCACATTTTAAAAAGCATATTTAACAAAAAGACAAAATCTTAATGTAAGAGATTTAAGAAAAATAAAGACAATATTTATTTAGAAAAATTTTAATAAACTAGAAATAGGTGAACTTCTATTAAAGTCCACCTGTTTTTATTAATAAATAAGTTAAAAAAAGTATATACCCCCTTATTTACAAAATACCATACGGGGTATATAATAATGAAGGTGGTGACAATAATGAGCGAATTAAACAAAAAGAAAACTATAAGAAGCGAAGATGAAAAGAAAAAAATAATTAATCGTTTAAATAGAATAAAAGGACAAATTACTGGAATCGAAAAAATGGTTAATGATGATACTTATTGCAACGACATATTAATTCAAGTGGTTGCTGTTGAAAAATCAATGAAGAGCTTAGCAAATTCTATATTACAAAACCATCTATATAGATGTGTAGCTGAAGACTTAGAAAAAGGAAATATAGAAGTCATTGATGAATTAATAAGTTTATTTAAAAGATTTAATAATTAAAGGAGTGAAAATTTATGAAATCAGAAAAAAATATTTTAACTGCATTTATTTTAAACATATCATTTTCAATATTTGAATTAATAGGAGGAATATTTACAAATAGTATATCAATAATCTCTGATGCAGTTCACGATTTTGGTGATGCATTAAGTATAGGAATATCTTTAATCTTAGAAAAAATAAGTAAAAAGAAACCAGATGAAAAATATACTTATGGTTATGCTAGATATTCAGTTCTAGGAGCATTAATAACAACAATTGTGTTAACAATAGGATCTATATTTGTAATATTAGGTGGAATAAACAGAATTTTAAATCCAAAGCCAATTAACTATGACGGAATGATTATTTTTGCAATATTTGGAGTAGTAATTAATTTTCTTGCAGCATACTTTACAAGAGAAGGGAATTCAATAAATCAAAAAGCAGTAAACTTACATATGCTTGAAGATGTTTTAGGCTGGGTAGTAGTTTTAATAGGGTCTATATTAATGAAATTTACAAATATCTCGCTAGTAGATTCAATTATGTCAATAGGTATAGCAATATTCATACTTATAAATGCTTTTAAAAACTTAAAAGATATTTTAGACTTATTTTTAGAAAAAACACCTAAAGACATATCTGTAGAGGAAATAAAAAAACATTTATTAGATATAAAAGAAATAGAAGATGTTCATCATATTCATATTTGGAGTATGGATGGATTTACAAATTATTCAACAATGCATATTGTTACTGAAGAAAAAAATATAAAAGAATTAAAAAATAAAATAAGAGAAGAAATGAGTGAACTTGGTATTTCTCATACAACAATAGAAATAGAAGACAAAGATGATAATTGTGAAGAAAAAGAATGTGAAATTAAGATAAATAATGAAGGAATCCATCACCATCATCATCACCACTAGAAATATAATTAGAAAGGAATATGAAGAATTATGAAAGAAATAAATTTAAAAGTAAAAGGAATGCACTGTGAAGGATGTGAAAACAGAATTAAAAATTCTTTAAGTGCAATAGATGGGATTGTTGAAGTTAGTGCAAACCATAGTAATGGTTCAGTTATAATTAAAGTAAATAAAGAGATTGAATTAGACAATATAAAAGAAATAATAGATGATTTGGGATTTGAGATTGAGGAAAATTAATTATGAAAAATATTATATTAGTAATAGAAGGAATGACTTGTAGTGCTTGTTCTAATGGATTAGAAAAATATTTAAATAAACAAAATGGTATTATAAATTCAAATATAAATCTTGTAATGGCAAATGCAAGTATCGATTATGATGAAAAAATATTAGACCAAGAAAAAATTGAAAAGTATGTAAAACAAGCAGGATTTAAAAGTGGAGGAATTTTTAAAGAACTCAAAATTGAAAAGAAAAATAAAAATGAAAAAATAAAGTTTATAGTGTTTTCAATTTTAGCAGTAGTTCTAATGTATATATCAATGGGACATATGATAAATTTGCCAGTACTTTATATATTTGATCCTCACAAAAATCCTATTACTTATGCATATTCATTATTAATTCTAACATTATTATTTTTAATATATGGATATGACATTTTGAAAAACGGATATAAGAACTTAATACACAAAATTCCCAATATGGACACATTAGTATCAATTGGAGTTATTAGTAGTTTTATATATAGTTTATATGGAATGTATAGAATCATAATAGGTGATTATAGTTATACAATGAATTTATATTTTGAATCATCAGCAATAGTAATTTATTTTGTTAAACTTGGAAGATATTTAGATGGTATTAATAAAGATAAAACAAAAGAAGCAATAAAAAAATTAGTTGAGATAACACCAAATCAAGCTACAATTGAGAAAGATGGAAAAGAAAAGGTAATAACATTAGATGAAATAAAAAAAGGTAATATATTAATAAGTAAACCAGGAGAAAAAATAGCTGTTGATGGAGAAATAGTAGAAGGAAAGGCACATTTTGATGAATCATTTATAACAGGAGAAAGCAAACCAATAATGAGAGAAGCGGGGCAAAAAGTTATTGCAGGAAGTTTTAATTATGACGGATTTATAAGATATAAAGCTGAAAAAATAGGAAGAGAATCAACTGTATCAGAAATAGTAAGATTAGTTATAGAAGCAAGTAATACCAAAGCACCAATAGCAAAAATTGCAGATGAAATTTCAGGACATTTTGTGCCAATTGTACTAGCTATTTCAGTTATTACATTAGTTATATATTTGTTACTAGGATTAGGTGTATCTACTGCAATTTCAACGTTTGTTACAATACTTGTAGTTGCATGTCCATGTAGTTTAGGACTTGCAACACCACTTGCTATTGTTGTAAGCGAAGGGGTTTGTATTAATAATGGAATATTAGTAAAAAAAAGTGAAATACTAGAAACTGCTTCAAAGATAGATACTATAGTTTTTGATAAAACAGGAACATTAACTTATGGAAAACTTAAAATTGCTAAAGTACATAATTATAGTAATATTGATAAAAAAGAACTTTTGCAGATAGTTGGAAGTATAGAAGCGAAGACAACACATCCAATTGGAAAAGCATTTTTGGATTATATGGAAGAAGAAAAATTAAACAAATTAGTAGTGGATAATTTTGAAAATATATCTGGTTATGGAATTATAGGAGAAATTCAAAATCAAAAATATATATTAGGTAATAGAAAAATAGTAGAAAAATATTCTATTTCAAATACTCACATAGAAGATGAGCAAGAATTGTCTACTAATGGAAATAGTATTATTTATGTAATTAGAGATGAAGAAATTATTGCTTTAATTGGAGTAAACGATATTGTAAGGGAAAATGCTAAGGATACTATAGAAAAATTAAACAAAAATAATATCAAAACAATTATGCTTACAGGAGATAACAAAGAAACTGCTGAAATCATAGGAAATGAAATAAAAATTACAAAAATAATTCCAAATGTATTGCCAAAAGAAAAATCAGAGATTATAAAAAAGTTAAAAGAAGAAAATAGAAAAGTAATGATGTGTGGAGATGGAATAAACGATAGCCCAGCCTTAGCTAATAGTGATATTGGAGTAAGTGTAAAAGGTGGAACAGATATAGCAATTGATTCATCAGATGTAATATTAATTAAAAATGATTTAAGTTCTATTTTTAAATTAATAAACATAAGCAAAAATACAGTAAGAAACATAAAACAAAATTTATTTTGGGCGTTTTTCTATAATGTATTAATGATACCAATTGCAATGGGAATATTAAGACCAATAGGAATCTCTATAAATCCTATGATTGCAAGTCTAGCAATGGTATTTAGTAGCTTAACAGTAATAGCAAATGCATTAAGATTAAAAAAATTAAAATAATGAAACTATAATAATATGTTAAAAAAATTATAGGGAGGATTTTGTTTTTATGTTGAAAGATAAAGTTTATAATTATTTACTTACAATTCCCAAAGGAAAAGTTGTAACTTATAAGCAAATAGCAGAATATTTAGGGGATCCTAAATTATCAAGAGTTGTTGGAAATATACTACATAGAAATCCTAATGAAAACAAATATCCTTGCTATAAAGTGGTAAATAGTAAAGGATGCTTATCAAAAGAATTTGCCTTTGGAGGAATTGAAAAGCAAAAAGAAAAATTAGAAGATGAAAAGATAGAAGTCATAAATTATAAGGTTGATTTAAGAAAATATCAGTATAATTATAAAGGTGTAAATGTAGATTAAATAATAGATAATTACTTTATATGAAAATATAGAGTAATTTTTATTTTTATGATATTATAATAAAAAATAGTAATATTTATTGCTATGATTAAATTATAAAGTGAAAGGTTAAATTAATGGTAATATGAAAAACAAGAAGAAAATAATTTTAATTATATTATTAATTATAAGTATTGGAATAGTTGCTGCATGTAAATTAATTGAAAATGGCGTTACAAATAGAGAAAATTTTAAATTTAATGTTGAGAATATTAGTTCTACTCCTGTTAACACAGTAAATAACGATAAAAATAAAGAAAATATAGAATGGGATGAAATAACAGAAGAAGGGGTTAATGAAGAATTATTATTTCAAAATGTAAACACTAAAGATTTAGAAAAAATTGCAGCACTATTGCAATCTTTAAGTACAGAAATTGCTCAAAAAGAGAAAGAAGATATTAATTTTTATTTAAGTGCGGAATGGTATAAATATACATTAGATAGTCAACAATTCAACGAAGTCATAAATATGGGAAATGATGCTATAAAACCATTATATTTAATAATATATAAAAGTCCTAATCAAGGATCTTATGAGTATATTTGTGCAATGGTATTATCAAAACTAGTTAATTTTGATGATGTAACTGATTCTTGGTCTACTTCAAAAGAATTTTTAGAAAAGTTTAATCAAAAAGTTATTAGTAATAGATAAACATAAATTTTAAGTTAAATTTTAAGTAATTTTTTTAAATTAAACCTATGGTATATGGTAATTTCATAATAATTTTGATAGATTTGGTGATAAAGGAGGATTTGTTATGGAAAAAATAAAAATAGGAAATTTTATTACTAAATGTCGCAAAGAGAAAAAACTCACACAAGAACAATTAGCAGAGAAAATGAATGTAAGTGTTAATGCTGTTTCAAAATGGGAACGAGGAGTAAATATGCCAGATACTCCTAAAATGCCAGAATTATGCAATATATTAGAAATTACTGTAAATGAACTTTTGGAAGGAAAACGATTAAATGAAAATGAACAGAAAAAACTGTCTGATAAAAATATTTTATCAATTCTTATAACAAGAAATCAGTTAGAAAATATGCAAATTATAACAGAAATTTTAATATTTGCAGGTATAGTTATAACAATGACTTTAACATCTTTATTAGCAACGACGACAATACAAAGAATAATAATGGTATGTATAGGTTGTTTTATATGGGGATATGGAATATTATTAAGAGTTAAATTGAGAAAAATAATCAATGAAATGAATTTAGAAGAGGATGTTATGAAAAAAGAGAAAGTATTTAGAATTTTAACTTTTATATTTATGATTTTAACTTTTATAGGTGCAGGATATGTATTATCAAATAAAGGACAAGTAAATGCAGGATATGCTATAATTCCTAGTTTGTTTTGTGCTATATTTTCTCAATTAGCAGTTTATGAAAAATTTAAAAGAGAAAAAAATAAATAGGAATTTTTCTATTGTGCTATTAGGAATATTTCTATTGTTAGCTTTAATATTTTTCGCAATAGATTATTTAAGAATACAAAAACAAGAAAAACCAATTTTTTGCATATTAAAAGATGAAGTAAATGATGGGGGAACAAAAATATATTTAGGGTTAGGATATAAAATTATAGATTTCAACACATTGGAAGGGTTTGACGATATAAAAATAGGCACTTGGTTTATAGATTATAATGATTTTGGTAAAGAAAGAAAATTTGAAGAAGAATTACAAAAAAACGAAAATAATATAGAAAGTGTTGTATTTAAGGCTAAAATAAAAGAAATTGAAAATATTCAATTAAAAGGAGAAAGTTTATGAAAGATAAAGTAGTTATAAGAATAGAAGGACTAACTAAATACTATGGAAAAATAAGAGGAGTAGAAAATTTAAATTTAGAATTAAAAAAAGGTGAAATATTTGGTTTTATTGGACCAAATGGTGCAGGAAAATCTACAACTATTCGTTCGATAATGAACTTAATTAATAAAACTAGTGGGAAAGTTCTGATTGATGGAAAAGAATTTAATAAAAATGATGTTGAGATAAAAGAAAAAATAGGATATTTACCAAGTGAAATTCATTTATATGATGATTTTACAGTAAAAGAGATGTTGGATTATCATGAAAAATTTTATAAGAAAAATATTCATAAAAGAAGAGAAGAATTAGTAAATATTTTACAATTAGATGAAAAAAAGAGTATAGAAGATTTATCACTAGGAATTTAAAAAAATTAGGGATTATTCTAGCATTTATGCATGAACCACAAATACTAATATTAGATGAACCAACAAGTGGCTTAGATCCAATAATGCAAAATATTTTTTATAACTTATTAAAAGAAGAAAAGGAAAAAGGAACAACAATTTTTTATTCTACACATATTTTAAGTGAAGTATCAAAAATATGTGATAGAGTTGGAATTATTAAAGATGGGCAATTAATAAAAATTGAAGATATAGACAATATTTCACAAAAAAATTTAGTAAGTATAACAATAACATCAGATTATGTAGATGAAATAATTGAAAATCTAAAAATTAAAATTATTTATAAAGAAAATAACATAATAAAATTTAACAGTCAAATGCCATCTGATGAATTGATAAAAAAATTATCTAAATATAAGATTGATAAAATATTAATTCAAGAACCAACACTAGAAGAAATTTTTATGCACTATTATAAAAAGGAGAATTAAAAAATGTTTGTTAGAGAAATTAAAGTTAATTTTAAAAGTTTTTTAATATGGACACTTATTCTTATAAGTTTATTTTTTATCGTTTTTCTAATGTATCCATCAATTATGAGTAGCGAAAATGTTCAAATGATGAATGAAATGTTGAAAATTTTTCCAGAAGAAATGCTAAAAGCATTTAATATGGATATATCAAACATAGATACTGCATTTGGTTGGCTTAAGACAGAAGGCTTTGTATTTGTTTTATTAATAACAGGAATTTATAGCGGGATTTTAGGGTCAAATATTTTATTAAAAGAAGAAAATGATAAAACAATTGAATATCTAAATAGTCTTCCTGTTACAAGAAAGAAAATAGTATTTAATAAAATTTTTTCTGCTATGATATATATATTATTGATGATTTTAATATTAGGAACATTTAATTTCATAGGATTATCAATAATCGAAGAGTTTGATAAGAATTTATTTATATTATTAAGTATAACACCAATATTTTCGTCAATTGTTATATTTGCAGTATGTCTGTTTATATCAACATTTACGCATAAAACTAAAAAAACTTTAGGAATAAGTTTGGGAATAGTGTTTATTAGTTACTTTTTACAAATTATATCAGAGATGAGTGAAACAACAGAATTTTTAAAATATATATCAATATTCACATTAGCAGATATTCGAAATGTAATTGTAAATATTAGTATTAATCCAATAATGGTATTATTATCAATAATGTTTTTTATAGTATTTATTGTTTTAACGCTAATTCATTATAATCAGAAAGAACTAGCATAATATTATTTATGTAGTGTAGTTCTAATAAAAAACACAATAGAAAATAAAAGTTAAAGAATATTTTTAAAATAAGGAAAGAAATGATATGAGAAAAAACGTACTAGTGATAACATCATCTTTAAGAACAAATAGTAATTCGGAAGTATTAGCAAAACAATTTGTAAAAGGTGCTGAAAAAAATAATAATGTAGAGTTAATTAATTTAAAAGATTATGAAATTAATTTTTGCAAAGGTTGTCTTGCTTGTCAAAATACAGGAAAATGTGTTATAAACGATGAAGTAAAAGATATAATAGATAAAGTTAAGAATTCAGAAGTATTAGTTTTTGGAACACCTATTTATTATTATAGTGTTTCAGGGCAGTTAAAAACATTATTAGATGGGTAGAATGTTTTCCAAAATCAAAATTAGTTGGTACTTTATGTGGAACTAATTGCAATTTTGCTAAAGATGTTTATAGTCAAGATGAATTTTTAGAAAAAGCAATAAAAATGGGAGAAAGTGTATAAATGAATAAGAAAATAATTATTTTGATTATAATTTTTATTATAATATGTGCATTTATAGGGATTTATTATATAATAAAAAAAGATACAACTAATATTGTAAATAACATTGATAAAGATAATGGTTTAAATGAAAATTTAATGAAAAGTGATAAGGAAAATGAAACTATGAAATTATATTTGAATGTAAATAATAGGATTTTAGAAGCGTCTTTAGAAAACAATTCATCAGTAGATGCTTTAATTGAAAGATTAAAAGAAAATGATATAACAATAAATATGGAGGATTATGCTAATTTCGAAAAAGTAGGATCCTTAGGATTTAGTTTACCAAGAAATGATAAACAAATTACAACAGAGCCTGGAGATATAATTTTATATCAAGGAAATTCATTAACAATATATTATGATACCAATAGTTGGAATTTTACTAAAATTGGCAAAATAGAAAATGTTAATCAAAAAGAGTTAAAAGAAATATTGGGAAAAGGTGATGTTACAGTTACTTTATCCCTTAATAAATAAAAAGAAAGGATTGATTTATTATGGAAAAACAAACTGCAGGTAGAGATATTTTAGGAAAATTAGCACCAAAATTTGCAGAATTAAATGATGATGTATTATTTGGAGAAGTGTGGTCAAGAGAGGACAAGCTTAATTTAAGAGATAGAAGTATGATAACAATTTCAGCTTTAATGGCACAAGGGTTATTTCCACAATTAAAATCACATTTAGAATTAGGCAAAAAACATGGAATAACAAAAGAAGAAGCAGTTGAAATAGTAACACAAATAGCTTTTTATAGTGGATGGGCAAAAGCTTGGAGTGCATTTCCTTTAATAAATGAAGTTTATAGTAATGAAAATATAGAAGAAAAACATGGTGGAGCTTTTGGAATGGGAAAAGAAAATACATCAAATGAATGGCTAGAACCTGTTTCAAATGAACTGTATAACAATTTATAATCATATTAGAACATATAGAATGACAAAACTATGATCTCATAAATAAATTATAAAAAAAAATTACTCTTTATACAAAAATAGAGTAATTTTTTTATACAATTAAGGTTAAAATTTTAATCAAATATTTGTATTGATAATAACAATTATTTGTGGTAATATGACAATAGTTAAGAAAAAGAAATTTTCGAGGAGGCAAATCAGATGAAAAATAAAATAAACATAGTAATTATATCTATAACAATTTTGCTGATAGGATTTGTAGAAATATTTAGTATATTGCCTAATATAATGCTAAATACTAGTGTTACATTAGGAGCTTTTATAATACCGATCTTTATAATTTTTATTACAATGATAATACAAATAAAAAATACAAAAGATTTGAAAGAAAAGGAAAATATAAGAAAATTTTGGCTCAAAAAATTATTTTTAATATATTTGTTATTACTATTTACAGTTTTATTTTTAAATAGTGAATATAGAATGAATGGAATAAAAAATGTAGGCATATTTTCAAAACAACATTTTGAAACAATTAATATGGTGCCATTTTCTACAATTATAAGTTATATTGACAGATTAGTAACACATAAAATAAATACAAGTATTGTAATATTAAATATTTTTGTAAATTTAATTTTATTTGCACCAATGGGAGTGTTTATTCCACTGCTATTTAATCAAAAAATAAACAATATAAAAAAATTTGTATTACTTATTACGGTAAGTTCATTAACAGTAGAATTATTACAATTTTTAACTTATAGAGGGGCAACAGATATAGATGACATTATACTAAATACTATAGGAGCAACTTTTGTATATGCTATAATGCAAACAAAACTGGTAAAAAAATGGTTGCTTATGTAAGCAGTTTTATGGATACATGTGTTTATTATTATGATTATAAAAATTTCTTTTTTGTAGGAAATAAAATTAGAATAAAAGAATATTATGGCAGTGGAGGATTTGACCCAATAGAAAATAAATATGGATATGAATATCCTGTCTTAAATACAGATTATTATAATGAAAATGGTAAAATAATAAATAATAAATAAAGGAGAATTAATTATGATATTTTATTTTTCAGGAACTGGAAATTCGAAATGGGTAGCAAACAAAATTGCAGAAAAGATAGGAGATAAAGCTTATGATATCTCAGAACTAAGAGAATTACCTGAAATAACAAATGAAAAGAAAATAGGTCTAGTTTTTCCTATTTATGCATGGGGAGTACCAGAACCAATGCTTACATTTGCCCAAAAACTAAAAAGTGAAAAAGCATTTACTTTTGGAATATGTACTTGTGGTGCTAATGCTGGAAAAGCATTAAAAATATTATCAAAAATATATCATTTAGATAGTTGCTATAGCATCATTATGCCTAATAATTATATTATCGGTTCAGATATAGATGAAACATCTATTATTTTAGAAAAAATAAAATTAGCCCAAAAAGAAATGGAGAAAATTTCTAATGAAATTATACAAGAAGAAAAAGTTTACCGTGTAACAGAAGGTAGTTTTCCAACATTGAAATCTTCTATTATAAACAAAGGATTTAATAAATATGCACGAAATACAGTTCCATTTCATGTAGATAAAGAGAAATGTATAGGATGTGGACTATGTGCAAAAATGTGTCCGGCTTCAACTATAGAAATTGTTGATGGAAACCCAGTTTGGAATAAGAAGTGTTATCAATGTTTAAAATGTATTAATAACTGTCCTCAAAGAGCAATACAATATGGACAAAAAACAGAAAATAGAGGAAGATATAATATAAAGAATTATTTATAAAAAACATGAAAAATAGAGGATGAAATATGAAAAGATATAAACAAACTGAAATAGATGAGTTAGCAAAAATATTAAAAAACGATGGAGTAATAAGTGTTCCAACAGATACAGTTTATGGAGTATGTGCAAGTATTAATTCAAAAAAAGCATATGAGAAGTTGAAAAGTATAAAAAATAGACCTAGTACTAAACCATTTCCTATTATGTGTGCAGATGAAGAACAAATAGAAAGAATCGCAATTGTAGATGAGAGAGCAAAAAAACTAATTCAAGCTTTTATGCCTGGACCAATCACTCTAGTATTAAAGAAAAAAGTCAATATGCCAAGTTATATTAGTAATGATAAAGACACTATTGCAATTAGAATGGCAACTTCAAAAGCTATTAAAGAATTAATTATAAAAACA
This sequence comes from uncultured Clostridia bacterium, assembly GCA_944393125.1. Classification (GTDB taxonomy): domain Bacteria; phylum Bacillota; class Clostridia; order TANB77; family CAG-508; genus CAG-269. Next base: position 15,676 of record CALXZB010000006.1, read on the forward strand.
GGAAGTCCAATTTTTATGAGTAGTGCTAATCAAAGTGGAGAAACTACTTGTAATAGTTTAGAAGAAATAAAAAAAAAGCTTCCAGAATTAGATGGAATATTGGAAGGAAATGTACAAATAGGACAAGCAAGTACAATAGTAGATTGTACATTAGAAGAAATAAAAATATTAAGGCAAGGTCCAATATCAATAGAACAAATTGAAAAGTATATAATTAAAAATAATAGTTAATACTAAATATATTTTAATAAAGGGGACAAAAGTTCGCAAATGTGCTTGACAAAAGGTTTTAAATATGTTACACTTTTTTAAGTGCTAGGAATACCGGCACAAATTTGATAAAGGAGGAAAATGTCAGTGCACGAACGGATGCGGTATACAACTGGATTTGTGTAGCAAATCATAGCATAAATTCAAAAGAAACTAAATATGCCGTAAAAGTAACAGTAGCTATAAAAGTAGTAGAAAGCTGAATACAAAAAAGAACGAGTGCAGTAGCAAATTTCAACCTTTGCCCCCACAATTTTTCAATAAATTGCGGGGGCTTTCTTTTTAAGTATGAATAGGAGGTATTATTATGAAACAATTATATTATAATGGAACCATAATAACACTAGAAAATGAAGAAATAGAAGCACTAATAGTAGAAAATGGGAAAATCACTAAAACAGGGAAAAAAGCAGAAATACTAGAAGAAGTAAAAAATGAAGAAGTAGAAAAGATAGATTTAAAAGGAAGATGCTTAATGCCATCATTTATAGATTCACATAGTCATATAGTATCATTAGCACAAACATTAGGAATTGCGCAACTACAGCAATGTTCAGATTATGAAGAAATAATAAATGCAATGAAAAAATTCAAACAAGATAATAACAAAAATGATGAAGAATGGATAGTAGGATTTGGATATGATCATAATTTCTTAAAAGAAAAAGAACAACCAACAAAAGAAATATTGGATAAAATATCAACAACAAATCCGGTAATGATAACACATAAATCAGGACATATGGGAGTACTAAATACAAAGGCGTTAGAAATATTAGGAATAAATGAACAAACAGAAGATTTAGATGGTGGAAAAATAGGAAGAATAAAAAATACAAAAGAACCAAATGGTTATTTAGAAGAAAGTGCATTTATAAATGCAACTCAAAAAACACAAATAAATACAAAAGAACAAATGATAAAATTAATAAAAAAAGCAGAAAAAATTTATGCGAGTTATGGAATAACTACAGCTCAAGAAGGATTAACAAAACAAACTGAATTTGATTTATTAAAAAGTATGGCTGATAACCAAATGCTTGATTTAGATATAATTAGCTATGTTGATATAAAAAACTGTGAAGAAATAGTAAATGAAAACAAAAATATGATAGGAAAATATTATAATAATTACAAAATAGGAGGATATAAATTATTTTTAGATGGATCACCACAAGGAAAAACAGCATGGATAAGTAAGCCATATAAAGGAGAAGAAAAATATTGTGGATATCCAATATACGAATTAAAACAGGTAGAAGATTTTGTGAAAAAAGCTATAAATGAAAAGGTTCAATTAATAACACATTGCAATGGAGATTTAGCAGCAGAACAGCTAATAAAAGCTTATGAAAAAAGTGAAACAATAAACAATTATAGACCTGTAATGATACATGCACAATTAGTAAGAAAAGACCAATTACCAAGAATGAAGAAAATAAATATGATACCATCATTTTTTGTAGCACATGTATATTATTGGGGAGATATTCATATAAAAAATTTAGGTAAAAGAGCTCAAGACATAAGCCCAATAAAAAGTGCAATAGAAAATGGCTTAATATATACAATGCATCAAGATACACCTGTAATATTACCAAATATGTTTGAAACAATCTGGTGTGCTGTTAATAGAAAAACACAAAATGGAATCGAAATAGGAAACAGTCAGAAAATAACTGTTAAAGAAGCAATAAAAGGTTTAACAATAAATTCTGCATATCAATATTTTGAAGAAAAAGATAAAGGAAGTATCAAAACAGGAAAGAAAGCAGACTTTATTATAATTGATAAAAACCCATTAGAGATAAATATAGAAGAATTAAAAAGTATAAAAATATTGTATACAATAAAAAATGGAAAAATTATTTATAAAGGAGATTAATTATGAAATTATTAAAAAAAATAAATAAAGGATTTATATTAACAGTAATAGTATTAATTTTACTTTCTATATATTTAATAAACCAAGAAAAAGCAAAAGAAACAGAGAAAAAAGAAATAAGTCAAAAATGCGAACAATATATTGACTTTACAAATAAATATGCTGTTTTACCAGAAGACATGCAAGTACTGAAACAAGAAATATCAAATACAGAATTAGAAAAATATAAAAATGAAATAAAGCAAGAACTAAAAAAACAAATGATAGAAAATGAACAAGCGGTAGATTTACAATATCAAATATTAACTTCAATTTTAGAGAATAACATCAAAAAAGACAGTATAGTAACACAAATTTCCAGAAGAATGATAGAAAAACCTCAATATGTGTTTGATGGTGATCAAGTACAAGTAACATTTCAATCAAGAGTATCAATAGAAGAAAAATATTTAGAAAATGAGAATGATGCAGAAGAAGATGCAAAAACAAGAAATACCACATATATGACACAAAATGATCAAATAAATTTGCAAAAAGTAGATGGAGAATGGAAAATAGTATACTCAAATTTACAATTTTATTCAAATAAAGAATATTACACAGAAACGATAAGTCTATAAAAGATTTTGTGTTAGAAAGGATGAAAATAAAATGGCTAATACAGTATTAGAAATAAAAAACCTTACCAAAACTTATGGGAAAAGAAAAGTTATAGATAATATAAGTCTTGAAATACAAGAGGGAGAGATTTTTGGATTTCTTGGTCCAAATGGTTCTGGAAAGACAACAACAATAAAAATGATTTTAAGATTAATTGAAAAAGATTCTGGAGAAATAAAGATAAAAGGTTATGACAATAAAAAAGAATTTGAAAAAGCAATGGAATATATTGGAGCAATTGTAGAAAATCCAGATATGTACAATTATATGTCAGGAAAAGATAACTTAAAATTACATGCAAGACTAAGAAATATAGATGAAAAAAGAATAGACGAAGTTTTAGAACTAGTTGGATTAAAAGATAGAGCAAAAGAAAAAGTAAAAAAATATTCATTAGGTATGAAACAAAGACTAGGGCTAGCATTAACATTATTACATAAACCAAGAGTATTAATATTAGATGAACCAACAAATGGGTTAGATCCAGCTGGTATAAAACAATTAAGAAATATCTTAAAAGAAATAGCTCATAAAGATGGAGTTGCAGTATTTGTTTCATCACACATATTATCTGAAATGCAATTAATGTGTGACAAAATTGCTGTAATTGATAATGGTAAAATAGTAAAAACAGAAAACATTACTCATATGGAACTGCCTGAGGATAATGAATCTATTGATGAAATAATAGAAATAAAAGTAAAAGATGTTCCAAAAGCAATAGAAATACTAAAACAAAAATTTGAATTACAACCACAATTAGTAGAAGGTAATATAAATATAACTATTTCAAATGAAAAAATACCTAAAGTTGTAAAAGAATTAGCAATAAATGATGTAGAAATACATTCAGTAACACCAAAAGAACAATCATTAGAAGACCTATTTTTTGATGCAACAAAAGGAGGAAATAAGGATGAATAAAATATTAAAATTATTTATAAATGAAAACATAAAAACTTGGAAAAAACTTTCTACAAAAATAATGATAGTTGTTGCAATATTGGCTATATTAGGAACATTAGGACTTGTGAAAATAATGGAAAAATCAGCCCAAACGACATATCAGATAGCAAATAATATGCAACTAGAATGGAAAGAATCAATACAACAAGAACTAAAATATATGGAAGAACAACTAAAAAATGAAGCATTAGATGAGAATACTAAAACCGAATATAAAAGACAAATTGAAGTCTATAAAATTTGTTTGCAATATGATGTTAGCCCATGGCAAGACAACTGGAAGAATGACTTGATAAATCAAATTGCACAATTAAAAATTCAAAAAGAATTTTTATCAGAAAATGAAGTAAAAGAAATTGATTTAAAAATTGAAGACCTAATAAAAAAACTAGAAAAAGATGATTTTAAAGGATATATAGATTTACAAATACAAGAAGAGAAAACAAAATTAGATAACAAAGAAATATCAGAACAAGAATATAAAGATAATATAGAAATTCTAAATTTAACTAAAAACTTAGAAATAGGAAAAGAAACAAATGAAGCTTATTGGAAAAAAAGACTATTAAATGAAATTCGAGAAGCACAAACAAGTATAAGAACAAATATTGATGCAGAAACAAATAAAGTATTATCAATAGAGAAAAAACAAGAATACCAAGATCTAATAAAAATAGATAAATATAAATTAGAAAATAATATAGCACCATTAGAATATACAGAAAGTTATAGAATAATGTTTGAAACATTAGCTCCTATGTTTGGAGTTGCTGTTATTGCAATAATAGTAATAGTAATCGCAGGAGGAACAATATCAACAGAGGTGTCAACAGGTTCTATTAAATTCTGGGCATTAACACCAAACAAAAGATGGAAAATACTAACATCTAAAATATTATCTGTATTGTTCTACATAATAATGATAACATTATTAATAACAATTCTAACTGTAATAATAGCAAATGTATTTTTTGACGATGCGGGCGAACAATATATATATGTAAAAGATGGAGAATTAAAAGTAATAAATAGTACATTATTTACTTTTGAAAAGTACTTTATTAAAATGATAACAGTAACAGTATTTGCATTATTTGCTATAATGTTATCTACATTAACAAGAAATAGTGCAACATCAATAAGTTTTAGTTTAGCGTTATATTTAGGAAATGGAATTGCAATGTCAATTATAAATTCCTTTATAAAAAGTGAATGGATAAAATTTGTACCATTTAACAATTTAAATATATTTGATAAAATATTTACTAATTATACTAGCCCAATAAATTTTTCAATGGGAACAAGTTTTACAGCTACAACATCATTAACATTTTCATTAATAGTTCTAGGTGTATGTGCAGTATTAATGCTAGTTACAATGTATGATAGTTTTAACAAAAGAGACATAATTTAGAAAAATTTTAAATAGAGAACAGCTTATAAACTGTTCTCTAATTTTTTTGAAAATTTTTTTAAAATTTTTAAACTTTTTATAAAAATAAATAATCTAATAAGTGTTAATAAGAAGAGGTACAAAAAGATGAAAATATATTATAGAAAAAGAAGAAAATTAATAATACTAATAAATTTAATAATATTATTGATAATTTTATTATTATCTATTAAACTAATACAAAAAAGAAGAACAACAACAAACTTAGAAAAAATATATAGTTCACCTACTAAAAATATTATCATTGTTGATAAAACTACTGAAGATGAAAAAAACGATATAATAGAAAATGTAACAGAAGAAAACAATACAGAGTCAAATAATACAGAACAAAATAATACAGAAAAAAGTAATAATGAAAACAACAAACAAGAACAGATTCCTAATGAAACTAATAATAAAGGAAATAGAGAATTCGGAAGTAATGTTGCTTTTATTGGAGATTCAAGAACACAAGCATTTTTAATGTATTCAGGATTAAAAGATGTTATTGACTATACTAATATTGGACTTATGGTAGATACAGCAGTAACTAAAAAATTTGTAACAAACAAAAAAGGTGAAAAAATAACCATACTAGAAGATATGCGAAATAAAAACATAGATACTGTATATATAATGTTAGGAATAAATGAATTGGGATGGGTATATAATAGTATATTTATTCAGAAATATGAAGAATTGATAGATAAAATAAAAGCCATAAAACCAGAATGTGAAATAATATTAGAATCGATTATTCCAGTTACAAAAACAAGGTCTGACAAAGATAGCATATATAATAATGACAAAATAGTAGAATACAATAAACTAATTAAACAAATGGCTAACAGAAAAGGAATACAATATATTGACTTAGTTCCTATATTGGCAGATCAAAACGGAAATCTGCCTGAAAATGCAACGCCAGACGGAATACATCTTAATAAAGAATATTGTTTAAAATGGTTAAACTGTTTAAAAAATAATTAAAGGAGACAAACATGAAAAAAAATATAATAGTAATTTTAATAATATCAGTAATAATAATTATGATAGAAGCCAAATTTATAGCAAAAGAACAAAAAGAAATAGTTGTAAATATGCAAGAAATAGCAACAGAATTAATAAATGCACAAATATTTGAAGATGATTTAAGTCAAATAGATAGAGAGAACATAATAAAAAAGTATAATTTCAATAATGAAAAAATAAAAGATATTGTTTCATTTGTAGGAACAGGGGCAACATCAGAAGAAATTTTAATAATAGAATTATTAGACTCAAAAGACATAAATGAAACAAAAGAAATTATACAATCTAAAATAGAAGAAAGAAAAATTGATTTTCAAAATTATTTACCTAATGAAGTTTATAAATTAGAAAATTATAATTTGGAAAGTAAAGGAAAATATATTGTTTTATGTATTTCAAACAATTATGATAAAGCAAGTGAAATAATAAACAAATATATATAATAAAAGGAGCTAGAAAAGTGCAAAATGTAAAAGAAATACTAGTAGATTATATAGAAAATAATCAAGAAAAATTATATAGAGTTGCATTTAGTTATTTGAAAAATGAAGAATCAGCATTAGATGTTGTTCAAGAATCAATAGAAAAAGCTTTGAAAAATATATACCAATTAAAAGAAAAAGAATATATAAAAACATGGTTTTATAGAATTCTCATTAATGAATGCTTACAATATATAAAGAAAAACAAAAGAATAATTACATGCGAATTACAAGAGATAGAAAATAAAATAGAGTGGAATGATAATATAACAACAGAAGGAATAGACATCTATAATCATATTCAAAAACTAAATGAAAAGGTAAGAACAGTTATAATTTTAAGATTTTTTGAAGATATGAAAATAGAAGAAATAGCTACAATAACAAAAACAAATGTTAATACAGTTAAATCAAGATTATATAAAGGCCTAAAAGAATTAAAAAATTTAATAGAAAGGAGATAAAAATGAAAAAATTAAAAAAAGCCAAAGAAGTATATCAATCAATAAAAATTCCTGCACGATTAAATTATATGGTAAATAGAACTATTTCAGAACAACCAAAGAAAAGAGCATATAAATTCAAAAATATTAGATATGTACTTTCAACAATGGCTTGTACATTTTTACTATTTATATTTATGATTAACATAAGTCCAAGTTTTGCTACTAACATTCTAGAAATACCAATAATAGGAGAAGTAGCTAAAGTTTTTACGATAAGAGAATTTAAGCAAGAAGATAAAAATAAATTGGTAGAAGCCAAAATACCAGCACTAGAAAATACAGGAAATACAGAATTAGAAAAAAGAATAAATTATGAAATAATGTTAAAAATGAATGAAGTTTTAGAAGAAGTAGAAGAAAGAGCTGCAGAATATAAAAAAGCAGTTATAGAAACAGGAGGAAAGGAAGAAGACTATCATCCAATAAATATACAAATAGATTATAAAGTAGGATATTCAAGTGATAAAGTAGTATCTTTTATGATATTAAAAACAGAAACATTAGCAAGTGCATATACTGAATTGTATTTCTATAATATAGATATAGAAACTGGTAGAAAGCTAAACTTGAGAGATGTACTTGGAGAAGACTACAAGAAAATAGCAAATGAAACAATAAATAAAGAGATAGAAGAAAGAAGTAAAAATCCAGATAATATATATTTTGCAGCAGGGGAAGGTGGATTTGAAGGAATTGAAAATGAATATCAAAATTTTTATATAAATTCAAATGGAAAAGTTGTAATAGTATTTGAAAAATATGAAATAGCACCAGGCTATATGGGAATACAAGAATTCGAAATTGATAAACAGATATTTTAAAATCTAACTCTTACTAAATAAAATAGTAAGAGTTGATTTTTTTGAGGAGGAAATATGGTATTTAGTAGTATAGTTTTTTTATATATTTTTTTACCAATAATGCTTTTAATATATTTTATAGTACCAAATAAGTTTAAAAATGCTGTAATGATTGTAGCAAGTTTAATATTTTTTGCATGGGGAGAAATAAGATATATATTTATAATGTTATTATTAGCAATAATGGATTACACATGTGGAAAAAAAATAAATCAATATTTTGAAAACAAAAATAAGAAAAAAATATATTTATTTATAGACATTGGAGTTAATTTATTAATATTATTCTTCTTTAAATATGCTGATTTTATAATATCAAATATTAATAATATTACAAATTTAAATATTCCATTATTAAATATTCCATTACCAATAGGTGTATCTTTTAATACATTTCAAAGTTTATCTTACATAATTGATGTATATAGAGGAACAGTAAAATGTGAAAAAAGCTTTTATAATTATTTAGCTTATACTACATTATTCCCACAAATAATAGCAGGTCCAATTGTAAGATATGAAACAGTTGATGAAGAACTTGAAAACAAAAATATTAGTATAGACAATTTTACTACAGGAATGAAGAGGTTTATTATAGGATTAGGGAAAAAAGTATTAATTGCAAATAATATAGGAGAATTATGGCACATAATAGAAATAGGAGAATATACAAATTTAACATTTGTTTTATCATGGTTTGGAATTATTGCTTTTGCTCTTCAAATATATTTTGATTTTAGTGGATATTCAGATATGGCAATAGGTCTTGCAAAAATATTTGGAATGGAGTTTGATGAAAACTTTAATTTTCCATACATTTCAAAAAGCATAACAGAATTTTGGAGAAGATGGCATATAACTCTTTCTTCATGGTTTAAAGATTACATATATATTCCATTAGGAGGAAATAAAAAAGGATTATTAAAACAAATAAGAAATATTTTAATAGTATGGTTTTTAACAGGAGCATGGCATGGAGCTTCTTGGAACTTTATTTTATGGGGATTATATTTTGGAGTAATTCTTATATTAGAAAAAATATTTATATTAAAAATATTAGAAAAAGCAGGAAAGTTTATTAGCCATATATATGCAATAATTCTTATATTAATAGGTTGGGTAATTTTTGCATTTGAAGACTTAAAACAAATAGCGATATACTTTAAATCAATGTTTAATATAAACAATTTTATAAATAATGAAACTTTATACTACCTAAGAAATTATGGGGCAATTACTATTATAGGAATAATATGTTCTACAGTAATAGTTAAGAAATTACTTGAGAAAGCGGATAATTCTAATAAAAAGACATATAAATTTTTTGGAATTACAATATATATGATAATCTTTATTTTGAGTACAGCAAATTTAGTAAGTGACACATTTAATCCTTTTCTATATTTTAGATTTTAAAAAGCAAAGGAGGAAACATTATTATGAACAGAAAAAATAGATACTTTTTTATAATATTTATATCTTTTTGGGCAATATTTAGCATTTTAAATTTAATAATACCTAATAAAGAATTTTCACAAAATGAAAATAGAATGTTAGCAAAAAAACCCAATTTTAAAATCCAAGAATTAGTAACTGGAAAATATGTAGAAAAACTAGATAATTATATAAATGACCATTTTATTTTTAGAGATTTATGGTTGAAAATAAAATCAGTAGAAGAAAAAGCTTTAGGAAAAACTGAAAACAATAATGTATACATAGGGAAAGATGGATATTTATTTGAAAAACTTAAATATACTAAACAAAGTGAAAAGAAAATAAATGATTTAGTAGATGTAATAAATAGCTTTTATCAAAATACTAATATTACTACATATTTCTTAGCAATTCCTAATTCCATTTATATAAATGAAGATAAACTTCCTAAATTTGCAGAAACTTTTAATCAAGAAGAATTAATAAATGAAATATACGGAAAGACTAAAAATATAAAAACTATCAATGTAGTAGAAACACTAAGAAATAATAAAAATGAATATATATATTTTAAAACAGACCATCATATAACAAGTGATGGAGCATATTTAGTATATTTAGAATACTGCAAAAAAGCAGGGATAACTCCAATAACAGAATATAACAAAAAGATAGTAACAGACAGCTTTTTGGGAAGTTTTGATTCAAAAGCTCAAATTATAAATCAAGAAAAAGACAAAATAGTTGTATATGAAAATACAAATAACACACAAGGTATTACAGCATATTATGATAAAGAAACTACAAATAGCATATTTAATGAAGATTTTTTGACTAAAAAAGATAAATATTCATATTTTTTGAATGGAAATAATGCAAAAGTAGTTGTAAAAACTAATCAAAAAAATGATAAAAAATTATTAGTAGTAAAAGATTCATATGCACATATAATGTCACAGTTTTTTTGCCAAAACTATGAAGAAATACATTTTATTGACCAAAGATATTATAATTATTCAATAGAGGAATATGCAAAACAAAATCAAATAACAGAAACATTATTTTTATATAATGTAGGAAATATTATATAAATATTTTTACACCCAGTAGAAAAAACAAAATTTATATGCTATAATTTTAAAGAAATTATTCGATGTAAAATAAGGAGCAATTATGGGAGAAAATAAAATAGAAATAGCGTTATCTGGTGGAGGAATAGAAGGATTTGCACATATAGGAGCATTAAAAGCACTAGAAGAAATAGGAATAAAACCAGAATATGTAGCTGGAACAAGCACAGGAAGTATAATATCTGCTTTATATTCAATTGGATATAATTTTGACGAAATGGAAGAAATATGTAAAGAAATATACAATAAAATTAGTAAAATAGAAAAAATAAAAATATTAAAAGCAATGTTTAACTTTATTAAATATCAACAAACTAAAGTAGATGGACTTGTTGATGGAGAAATAGTAGAAAATATTATAAATGAATATGCAAATAAAAAAGGAATAAAACTTATTAAAGACATAAAAAATAAAAAACTAGTAATAGCAACTGTAGACACTATAAAATTAAAAGAATGTATTTTCATATCAGATAAAATCATGGCAAACACTGACAAAGTAGACTATATTCAAAATATAACAATAGGAAAAGCAGTAAGAGCAAGTATGGCATTCCCAGGAATTTTTCCATCAGTAAATTTTGAACAATATAACTTTATAGATGGTGGAACAATAGATAATTTACCAACAGTACCATTAAAAGATTATGGAGCAAACAAAATTATAGCGATAGATTTTAATATAGAACATTATAAGCCAACCAATAATTTGGAAGATACTATATTTAGAGCATTAGATGTATATTCTTATGGAGATGTAAAGCAAGCAGAAAAATTAGCAGATATAGTTATAAATATATATAACAAAAATACAAACATATGGCGTACAGAAGATATAAATCAAATAGTAAAAAATGGATATAATCATATAATGAATAGAAAAAATGAATTACAAAAACTAATAGATAAACGAAAATAAATCAAAATGAATTATTGTTTATCTCGAGGAAGTATGTCAATAGGGGGAAAATAAAATGAATGACAAAATAATTATAAAAGGAGCAAAAGAACATAATTTAAAAAATATAAATTTAGAAATACCAAGAGATAAATTAGTTGTAATAACAGGACTATCAGGCTCAGGAAAATCTTCTTTGGCATTTGATACATTATATGCAGAAGGGCAAAGAAGATATGTGGAAAGTTTATCATCATATGCACGTCAATTTTTGGGATTAATGGAAAAGCCTGATGTAGAATCAATAGAGGGGCTATCTCCTGCAATATCAATTGACCAAAAAACAACTTCAAAAAATCCACGTTCAACAGTAGGAACAGTAACAGAAATATATGATTACATACGTTTATTATATGCTAGAATAGGAATACCTCATTGTCCACACTGTGGTAAGAAGATAGAAAAACAATCAATAGACCAAATAGTAGACAATGTAATGAAACTTGAAGAAGGCACAAGAATTCAAGTATTAGCACCAGTAGTAAGAAGCAGAAAAGGAGAATATACAAAATTATTTGAAGATTTACAAAAAGAAGGATTTGCAAGAGTAAGAGTCGATGGAGAAATATATGATTTAGCAGATTCAGAAGAAATAAAATTAGATAAAAACAAAAAACATGAAATAGAAATAGTAATTGATAGATTAGTGATAAAAGAAGAAATACAAGGAAGACTTACAGAATCAATAGAAGTATCATTAAAGCATGCAGAGAACATGGTATTAATAGATGTGGTTGGAGGAAATACTACATTATATAGTTGTAACTATGCATGTCCAAACTGTGGATTCAGTTTTCCAGAATTATCACCAAGAATGTTTTCATTTAATAATCCTTATGGAGCATGCCCTAAATGTTCTGGTATAGGTTATTTAATGAAAATGGACGAAGACTTAATAATACCAGATAGAACCAAAACATTATATGATGGAATAAAGGCATTTGGGTCAAGTACAATGAAAAAAGGCGATACAATGGCAAAAATGTATTTTGAAAGTTTAGCAAAACATTATGGAGTAGAAATTAAAAACAAAAAGATAAAAGATTTACCAAAAGAATTTTTAGGGAAAATTTTATACGGAACTGGAACTGAAGAAATAGACTTTGAATTCCAATCTCCATATGGAATAAGAAAATACAAAGCACCATTTGAAGGAGTAATACCAACATTAGAAAGACGTCATAATGAAACAAAATCACAAGGTATGAGAGATTTTTATGAAATGTATATGAGTAACATGCATTGTGATGAATGTAATGGAGCAAGGTTAAAAAAAGAAATCTTAAGTATACGAATTGGAGAGAAGAACATAAATGAAATGACAGACATGTCAATAAGACAATTACAAAAGTTTTTACAAAAATTAGAATTAACACAATCACAAAAAATAATAGCAGATATGATTTTAAAAGAAATAGATGCAAGATTACAATTCTTAATAGATGTAGGTCTTGAATACCTAACACTTTCAAGAAATGCCGGAACATTGTCAGGAGGAGAAGCACAAAGAATAAGACTTGCAACTCAAATAGGTTCAGGGCTTACAGGAGTATTATATATATTAGATGAACCAAGTATAGGGTTACATCAAAGAGATAATGATAAATTAATAGCAACATTAAAAAAACTAAGAGACTTAGGAAATACATTATTAGTAGTAGAACATGATGAAGACACAATGTATGCGGCAGACCAAATAATAGATATTGGACCAGGTGCAGGAGTGCATGGCGGACAAGTAATGGCTCAGGGAACTGCAGAAGAAATTAAAATGATTGATGGATCAGTAACAGGGGAATACCTAAGTGGAAGAAAAAAAATACAAGTTCCAAAAAATAGACGAAAAGGTAACAAAAAAAGTATAGAAATTATTGAAGCATCAGAAAACAATTTGAAAAATATAAGTGTAAAATTTCCTCTTGGAATGTTTACATGTGTTACAGGAGTATCTGGATCTGGAAAAAGTACATTAATAAATGAAGTGCTATATAAAAATATAGCACAACAGTTAAATGGAGCAAGTGAAAAACCAGGAAAGTGTAAAAAAATAAAAGGATTAGAAAATATAGACAAAATAATAAACATAGATCAATCACCAATAGGAAGGACACCACGTTCAAATCCAGCAACATATACAGGAGCATTTGACTTGATTAGAGATATATTTGCAGAAACAAGTGAAGCAAAAATTCGTGGATATGAAAAAGGAAGATTTAGTTTTAATGTTGCAGGAGGAAGATGTGAAAGTTGTTCTGGAGATGGAGTGCACAAAATTGAAATGCATTTCTTGCCAGATGTATATGTACCATGTGAAGTGTGTAAAGGGAAAAGATATAATAGAGAAACACTTGAAGTAAAGTATAAAGGGAAAAACATTTCAGATGTATTAGACATGACTGTTGAAGAAGCACTAGAATTCTTTGAAAATATTCCTAAAATTAAGCAAAAAATACAAACTCTATATGATGTAGGGTTAGGTTATATTAAATTAGGACAACCATCAACTACTTTATCAGGTGGAGAGGCTCAACGTGTTAAATTAGCAACAGAATTATCAAAAAGACCAACAGGAAAAACATTATACATTTTAGATGAACCAACAACAGGGCTTCATATAGCAGATGTTCATAAATTAGTTGATATTTTACAAAGATTAGTAGATACTGGAAACACTATAGTAGTAATAGAACATAATTTAGATTTAATAAAAACAGCAGATTATATTATAGATTTAGGTCCAGAAGGAGGAGATGACGGCGGAGAAATTGTTGCTGTTGGTACTCCTGAACAAATCTGCAAAAATGAAAGAAGTTATACAGGAAAATTCCTAAAAAAATATTTATAAAGAGTTTAAGTTGAAAATTATGTAAATATATAGTATAATTGTAATAGTTACTATTTAGATCCTTGAAAAATAAATATTTATGGAGGAACACACATGTTACAAAAAATTAGAGAGTACTACAAATCCAAGTTAGAAAATCATCCGAAAAAAATATTTGGAATTTTATTGGCATTTGGGATTATAGTTTCAACAATATTGTACCATTTGCCTGAGTGGCTTAGTACAACAATAGTAGTCTTAATGCAGATTGCTTTGGCAACATATGTTGTAACAAGCAATTATAAGGAAAACAAAAGAGAGAAAATGATAGAACGTAAAAAGAACTTAATGCTAAGAAAAAAATGGAGACGGTATATAGACGGTGTAGAAGAAGTATATAAAAACCCAAAAGTGAAAAAAAGGTTAGAGGCTAATTGGTTGAAAACATTTGAAGAGTTAGTAAACGAAAAAGCTAAGATAAATCGGGTATTAGATGAAGAATTTATCAATGACTTTGAATTAGCATCATGTTTGATTTTTGCATTAGCATGGAGAAACACAGATGAGTCAAACATTATATATGCTTTAGAAAGTGTAGAAAATTTAGTTTCTAATCCTAAAGCATATATTTATTGTTTTACTAGCAATGATGGAGTAAAGCTAAAATTAAAAGAGCATTTACAAACCGCAGATATTGGTTTAGTAAGCCAAGTTTGCACTTCTAAAGAAACGATTTTAGCTGTAAGGAGGTATTTGAACAATAGGAATACAGGAGGAATAGGAGCTCTTTCAAATTTTTTGTACGAATTGTATTTAAAATGTGAGTAACATTTTATTAATAGGAGGAAAAAATCATGAATATTCGAAGGAACAGAGACCTTAAGACAAAAGGAGATTTACAAAATGCAATTACAAGTGTAATATTACGGCAAACAGGGTGGTTCTCAAAACAGGATATTTATGAAAAAGTAGAAGAGGCTATAAAATTTTCTACTTATGGAAAGTATGGGAAAGGCAGAAAAACAATAAATCTGGAAGAAAGAATCGAAGAGACTATGAATATACTTTCAATAAATGATTGTATAAGATATGATTCTGACCGTAGAAAGTATCAATTGAGTATGAGCTTTCCTGCAGTCAATGGCCTTAATTAATTTTATTAAGACATTTGACAATCCAAGATAAATCCTAAAAGAGAAAAGGAGGAAGCAACTTGAAAGTTGTTTCCTCCTTTTTTGATACTTAGATATTAATTATCAATTTAGTGCTTCCAAATATAAATTTTTATTAATATATATGTGTACAATAATTAAAAAAACTATTGAAAATTAAAAAAAGTTATGCTATTATAAATATAATTTAAATCTAAAGTAATTCATACTTTAGCAAGAAGTTCATTTCTAAAAATTTTAAGAAGTCAAAAATTAATTCTAAATTAAGTTCGTTTAAAGAAAATAATAATTAAAGGAGGAAAAAAATAATAACAAAATATGAATTTACATATCAAGACTATGTAAACTATTATAGTAGTTTATATTTATTAAATGAGTCAGAAAATAATTTTGCTGTTCAAGAAGGAGATACAAAATATAAATTAAATGAAGATAAGAAAAAGAACAAAAGAGATAAAAAACATGATAAAATTTTCAAAGAAATTTTACAAAATCCAGAAGAAATGGCTAAATTTATAACAAACTTTACTAAATATAATATTAATCCAGAAGGAATAGTTATATATAGTCAAGACTATATTACTAAAGATTTTAAATACAAAGAAGCAGATATTGTATATAAATTAAAAGAAGCGGAAATTTATTTTTTGATAGAACATCAAACAAAAGTAGATTATGCAATGTCATATAGAATCTTAAATTATGCTATTGAAATTATAAGGAGTGTTGTATGCGAGCAAAAAATAAACAAAATAACATTCAAATATCCAAAAGTAGTTCCGATTGTGTTATATACGGGGAAAGGAAAGTGGAAGCCAAATACAGAATTTGAAATGTGTCAAATACGTAAAAAAGAATATGAAAATGAAGTAATATCGATTAAATATACATTAATTGATATTAACAAATATGAAACTGAAAATTTATTAAAAAACAAAACTTTACTTTCAAATATGATGATATTGGAACAATGTAAAGACAATACAGAAGTACTTTATTATTTAAAAAAGATAATAAAAAATACAAAAACAAAAGATATAAAGAACTTAAAAAGAATAGTTATGTATTTATATGCAGAAATTGACGAAAATGTTAGAAATGAAATTAGTAAAATTATTGAAGAAAGTGAGAGTGAAAAAAATATGAGTACAATAAGGGAAAGAATAGGTATAGAATTTAGAAATGAAAGAAAAAAAGCAGTAGCAGAAGGAAGAGCAATAGGAATACTAAAAACAAGACAGCAAATAATACAGAGTATGATAAAAATGGACTTTGATGATGAAACAATAAAACAAGTAACAAAAGCTGAAAAGGAAGAAATAGAAAAAATAAGAAAAAATGTTCGAAAAAGTATTGACAAAAGAAAAAAATAGAAATATAATCATAAGCGAACAAAAATTTGAAAAGAGGAGAGCTTATGATAACAAATTTGCATATAAAAAATATAGGAATAATAGATGATTTAGAAATAAATTTAAACCAAGGAATGAATGTTTTAACAGGAGAAACAGGAGCTGGAAAAACACTTATAATTGATTCACTAGGAATAATATGTGGAGAAAGATTTTCAAAAGAAATTATAAGAAAAGGAGAAAATTATTCATATGTAGAACTAAATTTATATATGCCACAAGATATAAATTCAATAGATGGAAACATAGTAGTAACAAGAGAAATATATGCAAATGGTAGAAATACATGTAAAATTAATGGAAGACTAGTAACTGTATCTGAATTAAAAAACTTTATGAGTAATTACATAGAAATACATGGGCAAAATGATAATCAACAATTACTAGATGATAAAATGCATATACAATATTTAGATAATTTTATAGGAAATCAAATAATACACTTAAAGCAAGAATATGGAGAAAAATACAAAAGGTATAATGAAATAAAAAGAGAATTAAGAGAAAATTATGGAGATGAAAAAGAAAAGCAAAGAAAGTTAGATTTATTAAAATATCAATTAAATGAAATTCAAGAAGCTAAACTAAAAACAGGAGAAGAAGAAAAATTAGAAGAAAAAAGAAAATTAATAATGAATTCAGAAAAAATTGCACAAAATTTATCAGAAGCAGATGAAGCGATGGGAGAAAACACAATTGATGTAATTGGAACAGCAATAAGAGCATTAGAAAAAATATCAAGTATTGATAAAAAATATGAAGAAACATTATTAAATTTAAAAAGTACATATTATGAAATTCAAGAAATATCAAGAGATATCAGTTGTTATTTAGAAGATATAGAATTTGACGAACAAGAAAGAGAAGATACTGAAATGAGGCTAGATGCAATTTATAATTTAAAAAGAAAATATGGAAATAATATAGAAGAAATATTAAATTATTCAGAAGAAATAGAAAAAGAAATAAGAAAAATTGAAAATGTAGAAGAATATAATAATAAATTAAAAAAAGAGCAACAAGAATTAGAGAATATAATGAACAAAATAGCACAAGAAATAAGTGAAATAAGAAAAGAATATGCATATAAACTAAATGAAAAAATAAACCAAGAATTGATAGATTTAGAAATGCAAAATGCAAAAATAAATATAAAAGTAGATTACAAAATAAATGAATTTTTTGAAGATGGTAAAGATAAAGTTTCAATATTTGTTAAAACAAATATAGGTGAAAATGAAAGCGAATTATCAAAAATAGCATCTGGTGGTGAAAGGTCAAGAATAATGTTAGCAATCAAAAAGGTATTAGCAGAAGTAGATAGAATGCCAGTGATGATATTTGATGAGATAGATACAGGAATAAGTGGAAGAGCTGCCAAAGCTGTTGCTAGCAAGTTAAAAAGTATTTCACAAAAACATCAAATATTATGCATATCACATTTAGCTGCTGTTGCAGCATTAGCAGATAATAATTACTTTATAAGTAAAAAAGTCCAAAACGATAGGACTTCTACAAGTGTAAAATTATTAAATGAAGAAGAAGTTTTACAAGAAATTGCAAGAATAGCATCTGGAGAAATAAATGAAGTAACTTTGAAACATGCAAATGAATTAAGAAAGCATATTGCTTAGTATGGATACCTTTCAAATAAATACTTAATAATAGTATTAGAATTAGAAGGAGAAATTTTTATAAAGACATTTTTATCCAAAGAAATCCACATTTTAATATCAAAAATATTTATATTATCAGTAAAAACAGCAATATATTCAGATATTTCAATTGGATTATCAAATTCTTTTTTCCAATAATTTGAAATACTCCAAACAGAAATACAAGAATAAAATTTATTTAAAAAATTATTAATTTCATCATTTTTATGACTAAATAATATTAGTTTTGGCTTCATTGTATCCTCCAAATATTATTATGTAGAAAAAAGAGAAAAAATATACTTTAGAATAAAATTTTAAATAAAGGCAAAAATAATATAAGATATAAAATCATCTAATAAAATTATTATATAATAGGAGGAAAACAATGGAAAAAAATCAAAAAATAAATTGTACAGTAGAAAGTTGCGTATATCAAGACGCACAATCTAAAAGATGTACATTACAAAAAATAGATGTTGTTCCTGTAACTAATTGTGGAACAGGAAATACAGATGAGTCAATGTGTGGAAGCTATAAAACTACATTATAAAAGCTATAAAATATCATAATATTGAAAAAAGATGTCAATATTGTGGTATTTTTCTTTAAAAAAATATATTGACAAAAGTGTAAATAAGAAATAAAATGAAAACAGAAAAAGGAGTGATTTATATGTCATTAGTAACGACAAAAGAAATGTTTGAAAAATCTATGAAAGAAGGTTTTGCAATAGGAGCATTTAATGTAAATAATATGGAAATAGTTCAAGGAATAGTAGATGCTGCAGCAGAAAATAATTCACCAGTAATATTACAAGCATCATCTAGTGCAATAAAATATGCAAGAATAAACTATTTGATGAAATTAATAGAAGCAGCAGTAGAAGAACATCCAAACATCCCAATAGCAGTACACCTAGATCATGGTCCAGACTTTGAAACATGTAAAAAATGTGTAGATGCAGGATTTACTTCAGTAATGTTTGATGGTTCAAAATATGATTTTGAAGAAAATATTAGATTAACAAAAGAAGTTGTAGAATATGCACATGCACATGGAGTAGTTGTTGAAGCTGAACTTGGTAAGTTAGCAGGAATTGAAGATGATGTTAATGTTGCTACAGATGAAGCTAAATATACAGACCCTGCTCAAGCAGAAGAATTTGTTAGAAGAACAGGTGTAGATTCACTAGCAATAGCTATAGGAACAAGTCATGGAGCTTATAAATTTAAAGGAGAAGCTAAATTAAGATTTGATATTTTAAAAGAAATAAAAGCAAGAATTCCTAATACACCTATTGTATTACATGGTGCATCAACAGTAATCCCAGAATTAGTTGATATGTGCAATCAATATGGTGGAAATATTCCAGGAGCAAAAGGTGTTCCTGATGAAATATTACATGAGGCAAGTATTTCAGGTGTTTCTAAAATAAATGTTGATACAGATTTAAGACTTGCTATGACTGCTGGAATCAGAAAAGTTTTTGCAGAAGATCCAAGCGCTTTTGATCCTAGAAAATATTTAACACCTGCTAGAGAACTAGTAAAAGAAACAGTATCACACAAAATTAAAGATGTATTTGGTTCAGCTAATAAAGCATAAAAATAATTTAAGAAAAAATCCACCACTGCATAATAGTGGTGGGATTTTTTAACTATATTTTTCATTAGCCCTTAAAGCTTTTTGCATTCTACGCTCAGCATCCTTTTTGGCAATATCTTCACGTTTATCATACAGTTTTTTTCCTTTACCAAGACCAAGTTCAAGTTTAACAAAACTTCCTTTAAAGTACAAACTAATAGGTATTAAACTATATCCATCTTGTTTTACTTTTCCAAAAAGTTTGTTTAATTCTCTTTTATTTAAAAGTAACTTTCTATCACGTAAAGGATCTTTATTAAAAATATTACCATGTTCATAAGGACTAATATGTATAGAATAAGCAAAACATTCACCATTTTTTAGTCCAGCATAACTATCTTTTAAGTTAACTTTACCAGCTCTAATAGATTTTATTTCTGTGCCAGTTAAAACAATACCACATTCAAATGTTTCTTCAATATTATAATTATGATATGCAACTGGATTTTTTGCTATTAATTTAGTATTCATAAAAACCTCTTTTCTTAGAGATATTATAGCACAGAAAAGCTATGAAAACAATAAAAAAGAAAAAACTGTGTAGAATAACTTACTGTTTAACAGTTTAAAATAATATAAATAATTATTAAATTTTAATATTTTATTAATTTAAACTTATAAACAGTAAGTATTTTACAAAAAGTTATTATTCTCCGTCATCATATCTTCTAGTATCAGTTGTTCTTGTTGAATAATACCAAACTAAAGCAATTATAGTAATAGCAGCAATAGCTAGAACAACCCAAGTCCAAGTTGTAGAATTCATGCCTAAGAATGTACCTGTATCAGCAGTTCTAGTTGTTGCAGTTCTATTGGCAATATAATTTGTAGAACTATTAGCAGTATTACCAACATTCATATTCATATTGTTATTAGTATTAGTCATTGTGTTACCAATATTATTCATAGTATTACCTGTTTTATTAGCTGAATCTTTCATAGTATTACCAATATTATTAACAGCACCTTCAACTGTATTTTCAGCACCATTAACTACATTACGTGCACCATCTACAACAGCATTAACAGGATTTTGATCATCAGTTGCAAAACTTAAAGTAGAAGCTAAAGTTAAGATACTAATAACTATTAAAACAACTGTAAAAATTAATCTTTTATTCATGACAAAACCTCCTTAAAGAATAAAGTTTTAATAAAATAAAACTTCAATTATATTATTATTTTTTCAGGGCAAAATATACTTGAAAAATATTGTAAAATAATATAAAATATACAAAGGAAGAGGGAAAAAATGAAAATAATTGAAAATTTTAACAATATAAACAAAATAGACATAGAAAAATTGAAAGAACTTGACATGCAAAAAACAAAAGTTTTTAAATATATAACATACAAAAAGAGAACTGAACAGGAAGTAAGAAACAAATTTAAAGGGCAAATAGAAGAACAAATGCTAGAAGAAATTATTGAATACTTTAAAGAAGCTAAATACATAGATGATTATGAATTTGTTGAAAAACAAGTAAGAGAATATATGAATTTGAAAACAATGTCAATAACTGAAATAAAGTATAAATTGTTAACAAAAGGAATAGACAAAAATATTATTGAAAATTATATTAGTAAAAATGAAGAAGAACTAGAAGAATATGAAAAAAAATGTATAGAAAAAATAAAATTAAAAAAAGCTGGAACAATGGAAGAACAAGAACTAAAGCAATATTTATATAGAAAAGGGTATAAAATTAACATATAAAAAATACGTAATTAAAATAAAGCAGTTGGAGGATAACATGCAAAATGTAATAACACTTGAAACAAAAAAATATTCAATAAAATTAGAAAATTTTGAAGGACCATTAGATGTATTATGCCATTTAATAGACAAAAATAAAATGGACATATATGATATAAATATAAGTGAAATAACAGATCAATATATAGAATTCATAAAACAAATGAAAGAAATGAACTTAGATATAACAAGTGAATTTCTAGTAATGTCTTCAACTTTATTGTATTTAAAATCAAAACATTTATTACCAAAGGTTGAAGAAGATGAAGAAGAGATTACAGAAGATGAGCTTATTAGAAGAATTATTGAGTATAAAAAATATAAAGAAATAACGAAGAAATTAAGAGAAAATTTTGAAAATTACTCTAAACGATTTTATAGAATACCAGAAGAAATAAAACTTCCAAAGCAGAAAATAGAAGTAGAATATAATGCTGAAATAATACCGGATTTATACAAAAAACTTTTACAAAGAAATACTGATAAAATTAATGAAAATGCTTCAAATATAGAAAAAATTGCTATAACTGAAGCATATCCAGTTATAAATACTGTAAAAGAAATGTACAGAGCATTAATAAAATTCAAAAAATTTACATTTAATAAGCTTTTTTCTGTGAAAAAACAAAGTAAAGTAGAAGTTGTAACAGCATTTTCAGGACTATTAGAAATGTCAAGAAGAAATAAAATAACAACAGAACAGAATGAATTATTTGGTAATATAGAAGTAGAAAAAAGTTTAAAAAAATAATAATTGGAAAAAATAATATTAAAGCAAAGAGGGCGATAATATTGTTTTTTCTTTTTATTTTAGTAATTTTATTTGTAATAGGATTTACAATACATACAAGCAAAATAGGAATAAAAATAGAAAATTTCAAAATAGATACTGAAAAACCAAAAGGTAATAAAATTAATAAAGACAAAAAAATAATTATATATTTAATAATTTTTAATAAAATTGAGTTATTTAAAAGAAATGTTGAAAATCTTGATAAACAAAAAATTAATATTCCAGAAAATATTAAAACCAAAGTAAATTATAAGGAAATTTTAGAAAACATAAAAATTGATATTCGAAAAATAGATTTGATTATACATCTAGGAACTGAAGATGCATTATTAACGGCAATATTTACAGGAATTTTATCTGGTATACTAGGAGGAATTATAAGAAAACCTAAATATGAAATTATTCCGGTTTATTCTAATAAAAATTTTTTAAGAGTAAAATTAAATTGTATAATTTCAGTAAGTTTGATGCAATATATATATAAATTAGTTTTTAATAAAATAAAAGATTTAAAAAATGATACTTTAAATAAGAAGGTGGAGGGATAAAATGAGTGAACATCCAATTGAAAGTTTAATGATAACAGCCATGTCAAGCATACAAAATATGGTAGATGTAAATACAATTATTGGTGAACCAATAGAAACTCAAAATGGAATAACTATAATTCCAATATCTAAAGTAAGTTTTGGATTTGCGGCAGGAGGAAGTGAGTTTAGTGGAGAAACAGTAAAAGAATATAACAGAAAGGATAAAGATGAAGAAATAGAGTATAAACTACCATTTGGAGGAGGAGCAGGTGCAGGAGTATCAATAAACCCTATTGCATTTTTAGTAGTACAAGAAAATACTGTAAAATTAATGCCTGTCGACCATGATTCTTGTGTTGACAAATTACTTGATTATATTCCAGATTTAATGCAAAAGCTTAATGATATGTTTAATAAAACAATTCAACAAAAAGAAAATAGGACTAATAAAATCATAAATGAAATGAAAAATAGAAATAAATGTGCTAATTCTATAAATAATTTTTCAACTAACAAAATAAAAAGTGAAGAAGTAAAAGAACAAGAAGAAAAAGTTGCTGAAAATAAAAAATATGCAATGAATGATGAAGAAAATAAATTTGCAGAAGCGGATGGAGAAATTTAAAAATAATGGACAACAAGAGGTAAAACCTCTTGCTTTTTTTTGTATTTTTTAGTAAAATTAAGTAACTAAAGTCAAAAGAAAGGATAAAATGATGGAAAAAATAAAAGAAAAAATAAAAAAAATAAAATTAAAGCAATGGCACATAATAATTATTATAATTGGTATAATATTTATAAGTTTAAGTGCATTTCATACTAATATTTGGTTTGATGAAAGTTATTCTGTAGGACTAGCTAGACATACATTTTTGGAAATTTGGAATATAGGCGGAAATGATGTACACCCTATATTATATTATTGGTGTTTACATATAATATTTTTAATATTAGGAGAATCGATATTGGCATATAGATTGTTTTCAATTATTCCAATAGCAATTATGATTATTTTAGGATACACACATATTAGAAAAGACTTTGGAGAAAAAACAGGATTTATATTTTCTTTTTTATCTGCATTTTTGCCAGAAATGACTGTATATGCAGTAGAAATAAGAATGTATTCATGGGCAATATTATCAGTTACAGTACTTGCAATATATGCATATAGATTAGTTAAAGAAGATTCTACAAAAAACTGGATAATATTTGGTATATCAAGTTTAGCTAGTATTTATTTACATTATTATGGCCTAATGGCAGCAGGACTAATAAATTTAGCATTATTAATATATTTAATTAGACAAAAAAGAAAAAAAGGAATTATATTTATACTAACATTTGGGATTATACAGGCTTTAGCATACTTACCATGGATAATATGCTTAGCAAAACAAATGGAAAATGTATCACATGGATTCTGGATAGGATTTTCATTTCCACAAACACCAATGGAATTACTAAGTTCTCAATTAGCAGGATATCTAAATTTGCAAATTCCAACAGTTTTAGCTTTAGAATTGTATGCATATATAATTTACAAAGTATATAAATATTCAAAAGAAAAGCAAGATTTAAAACCATTTAAATGGTCCGTAAGCATTTATTTTGCAGTAATAGTTGCTGCATTGATTATTACTGTGATTTTGAAAACATCAATATTATATTACAGATACCTATTTGTAATAACAGGAATATACATATTTGCTATAAGTTTTGTATTGGGAAAAGAAAAAAGTAATATTTCTATTATATCAATATTAACAGTAATAGTAATTTTGGGAATATGCAACAATGTAATAATGATTAAAGATAATTATAATAATGAAAATTCTAAGCCCATAGATTATATAATCGAAAATATTCAAGAAAGTGATATGATAGTTTATGGAGATTTTGGTGGAGGTTCAGTAGTTGCAGCATATTTCCCAGAAAATCAAGTATATTTTTATAATAAAGATAATTGGGGAGTAGAAGAAGCTTATAAAGCTTTTGGACCTAATTATGAAGTAAAAGTAACTAAAGATTTTATTCAAGAATGTTCTAATAGAATATGGGTTGTTGATAACGCATATGGTAATGTTGTAGAAGAACTTTTTGAAAATACAGATTATAAAATAATATCTGAAAAAGAATTCTTTACAAAATATCATGATTACAGTTATAAAATAACATTAGTTGAAAAATAAAAAAGTGGCTTCTATGAAAGCCATTTTTTTATTGAATACCATATTTCTTTTTAAATCTATCTGCTCTACCACCTTTTGTATCAAGTCTTAAGTTACCTGTCCAATATGGATGACATTTTGAGCAAACGTCTACTTTTAAATCTTTTTTTGTTGAACCAACTTCTAAAACATTGCCACAAGCACATGTAATAGTTGTTTGGTTATATGTTGGATGTAATCCTTCTTTCATGTGAAATTCACCTCTTTCTTAAAACCAGTAATTTTGCCAAATATTATATTAACATATTTGTTATTATTTTTCAAGTTCTTCGTCTAAATTTTTGTCTTCTTCTTGAGTTTTTTGATTAACATATGTTGCTGAAGCTTCTAATTCATCTTTTAAAGACAATTTATCAATTAATTTGTTCATAATATTAAAAATACATGCAATTAGTAATATTAATAACCCTATTTTTTTCCAATATTTAGCTAACATAAAAAATCTCCCTCAAAAATTTATACAGAAATATTATACTATATTTATAGCATATTTGTCAATAAAATTTAACTTTTTGGGTAAAATATTTTTAATAGATGATTTATATAAATAGAGGAAAATATAACTTTTTCTTTTATAAAACTAATAGAAAGGGATGAAATAGAAATGAAAAAAATAATATTAGTTTTAATTTTTGCTATTCTAATTATTGGTGCTGGAATTTGGTGGTGGAATTATACAAAAAATTCTGAAAACAAAAGTCAAAATATAAGTAATACATCTAATTATCAAGCAGAAAGAAGTAGTACAAATAACAACACTATAATAAATAATAATAGTAATACAAATAAAGTAACAAAAAGTGAAACAGAAATTGCAGAATTTTCAACAAAGATTTATAGTAAAGATGAAGAAAGGCAAAATAACATAAATATTACATGTAAAGCATTATCAGCAAAAGAGATAAAACCAGGAGAAACATTTTCATTTTGTGATACTGTAGGAAAATCAACAGAAGAAAAAGGATATAAAGAAGCTGATATATATGTTGAAGGGAAAAAAGAGCAAGGTCTTGGAGGTGGAAATTGTCAAGTTAGTACAACACTGTATAATGCAGTGTTAAAAGTATCAGAATTAGAAGTTATAGAAAGACATCAACATAGTGGATATGTTCCATACATTGAAGAAGGAAAAGATGCAGCAGTATCATATGGATCATATGATTTTAAATTTAAAAACAATACTAATAATACAATGAAAATTGTTATGGAAAACACAGAAGATAATATAACTGCAAAAATTATTAAAATTGAAGAAATAAAAACAGCACTTTAGAAAACCTAAAGTGCATATTTATTTTATAAATCAAAATTAAAAAAAGGAAAACAATTTAAAAATATAAAGGTATAAAAAGCAGAAATACATGCTTGTAAAAATTTACCTAAAATATAAGGCTTTATTGACAAATCTGTTTTTGATATAACACTCCAAACTTGAAGTAAAACAGAAAGACCGCCTAAACCTAAAAGAAATGATGCTAAAATAATATTAATAGATATTTTTTTTACATGAATATTAGTAATAATATTTAATCCATTAGTCAATTCTAATATGCCAGAAATAAAGCCACCACAAAATTCATTAGGGATATTTAATAAAGTAAATAAAGGCTTAATACAATTTGATAAAATATAAAGCAATTGACTTGTTTTGAATATAGAAATTACTACAGAAAATAATACGACAAAACCTCCAATTAGTAAAATAGTATTAATTGAACTATATATGCTATTTCCTATAATTTCACCTAAATTAGATAAAGAAATATTATTTTTAGATTCTGTATATGAATTATTTTTTACAAAAAAATAATTTGCCTTTGATTTCCAAAATCTAAAAATAATTCCAACAGTAATTGCAGCTAGTAAGTGGGTTATTAATAACAAAAAACCTATTGTAGAATTGCCAAACATACTTACTCCAACAGCTCCAATAATAAATAAAGGCCCAGAATTATTAGTAAAACTTAAAAGGCGTTCACATTCTTCTTTAGAACAAATATTGTTTTGCCTAAAGTTTACCGCAATTTTTGCACCTATTGGATAACCACTAATAATTCCCATTATAAAAGCAAAGCTTCCTTCACCAGATACATTAAAAATAGGTTTCATAAACTTATTTAAAAGTCTACCAAGATAGTATGTAAAATTGGTGTGAGACAGAAGTTCAGTTGCTACAAAAAAAGGAAATAGAGTAGGAACAACAGAATTAACCCATAAAACAAGTCCGGTTTTGGCTGCAGACAAATTACTTTTTGAAAATATAAGTAGGAAACTAGTAAACATTATTAATATAAAAGGAATTATTGACTGTTTAAGCTTAAATATATAAACATTACTTTTTTTCATGTAGACACCTCTGTAATATATATGTTTTATAATATAAAAGTAGTCTATAAAATTATATATAAAAGTAAAACATTTGAAATAACTGAGTTACAGAAAAAGAACAAAAAAATGTTCGAAAAAATTAAAAAAAGTATTGACAAAATAAAAAAACAGGTATAAAATAAAAACAACAAAAGCGAACAACAATTCGCAACAATAAATAAGGAGGAAAATAAGATGAGTATGTTTGGAAGAAAAGATAATGTAATAACATATACAGTAAATAAAGCTATAAATACAAGTATGTATATAACAGTACAAAATGGCGAAGTGGTTGTAAATGCACCTTGGTACTTTTCATCAAATAAAATTCAGCAACTAGTAAATGAAAAGAAAAACTGGATATTAAGCAAGATGAAAGAATATGAAGAAAATTTACCAAATATACAATCTGTAAAAATATTTGGAAAAAACTATGATATAGAAGTAAAATATAAAAATGTAAAAGCACCTGAATTAAACTTAAAAGAAAATTATAAAATAGAAATAATATTACCAAATAAGTATAAAGAGATAGGAAAAGAACAAATATTAAAAATTTCAATAGAAAAAATGTATGAACAAATAGCAAATAATGAGATTGAAAACTTAATGGAAAAAACAAGGAAAATATTAGGAATTGCACCAGAGGAATATAGTATAGAAAAAATGAAAAAAACATTAGGAAGATGTAGTGATGGAAAAATATTAATAAATCCAGAATTGATGCAATATAAAAAAGAAATAATAGAATATGTAGTATTTCATGAATTCTGCCACCTAAAATATAAAACACATGGAAAAAGATTTTACGAAATAATTGAAAAGTATATGCCAAATTATAAAATGTATGAGAAAAAAATTGAAGACTATGAATTTTAAAATATTTAATCATTAGTAAAAATTTGTAACCGAATAGTTGCAAATTTTTATTTATTATGGTAATATAAATTATGTTTATTGGGGCATCGCCAAGCGGTAAGGCATCGGACTCTGACTCCGACATTCCTGTGTTCGAATCACAGTGCCCCAGCCATATAAAAACATATTAAGAGAAAGGAAAATAAAAATGAAAATAGGAATAGTAGGATTACCAAACGTAGGAAAAAGTACAATGTTTAACAGTATAACAAAAGCAGGAGCAGAATGTGCAAACTATCCATTTTGTACAATAGAACCAAATGTAGGAGTAGTAGCTGTTCCAGATGAAAGAATAGAAAAATTAGCAGAAATATATAAGCCACAAAAGGTAACAAAAGCAGTAGTTGAATTTGTAGATATTGCAGGCTTAGTAAAAGGAGCAAGTAAAGGAGAAGGACTTGGAAACAAGTTTTTATCACATATAAGAGAAGTAGATGCAATATGCCAAGTAGTAAGATGTTTTGAAGATTCAAATGTAATACATGTAGATGGAAATGTAAATCCATTAAGAGATATTGAAACAATAAATTTAGAATTAATTTTTGCAGATATGGAAACATTAGAGAAAAGACTAGACAAAGCTAAGAAAAATTTAAAAGCAGATAAAAAATACCAAGCTGAAATTGACTTAATAGAAAAAATAAAAGCAAACTTAGAAAAAGGAATACCAGCAAGAGCAATAGATTATAGTGAGGATGAGCAAGAAATTGTAAAAGATATGTTTTTACTAACATCAAAACCAATAATATATATTGCAAATATATCTGAAGAACAAATTTCAAATGCAGAAAATGAACCAATGGTAAAAGAAGTAAAAGAATATGCTCAAAAAGAAAACGCTGAGGTAATTCCTTTATGTGTAAAAATTGAAGAAGAATTATCAGGGCTAGAAGAACAAGATAAGAAAGAAATGTTAGAAGCGTTAGGACTAGAAGAATCAGGATTAGATAAATTAATTAAAAAAAGCTATGATTTATTAGGTCTAATGTCATTTTTAACTGCTGGAGAACCTGAAGTAAGAGCATGGACAATAAAAAAAGGAACTAAAGCACCAAAAGCCGCAGGAAAAATACATTCAGATATAGAAAGAGGATTTATAAAAGCTGAAATAGTATCATATGATGACTTAATAAGAGAAGGTTCAATGATAGCAGCTAAAGAAAAAGGATTAGTAAGACAAGAAGGAAAAGACTACATAATGCAAGATGGAGATATAGTACTATTCAAATTCAATGTTTAAAAAATTCATAATTGGAAAATCATTCAATATAAAAATAACAAAAAATATGTAAAAAAAACTTGCAATTATAGAAAAAATGTAGTATAAATATATATGAGAGAATAATACAATAGATAAAGAAGTATAGAAAGAGGTATTATAATGAAAAAAGAGACAATTTTAAAAACAATATTAGTATTAATAGTAGGATTGGTATTAATTGTAACACCTATAACAACATATGCTGTAACAAGTGATGCAACTAATGTAGATGATTTTTGGAATGATTGGGAAGACCAAGGAGGTCTAAATGATCTTGCTGGTAATACCAATACAAATACAAATACTAATACAAATACAAACACTAATACAAATACTAATACTAATACTAATACTAATACAAACACAAATACAAATACTAATAAAAATACTAATACAAACACAAACACTAATACAAATACAACTGATAGTACAAATATACCAAAAGCTGGACTTTCAGAAAATACAATGTCAGGAGTTGTAATTACATTATTAGTTATAACAGCAATATATACTTATAAAAAAATAAATGAATATAAAAACATATAAGAGAAAAAGTAAAATAAAGGTTTCTAACAGAGAAAATTGGTCAAAGGTTGAGAACTAATTTAAGAAAACATATTTGAAAAACTAGCTCTTTAAGTTTCTAGCGAATAAACTAGACGTAGAAGATGCGTTAAATCAAATTAAGTAAAAGATAGGATGGAACCGTGTAAATGCACTCCTATAGATTAAAAGTCTATAGGGGTGTATTTTGTGTTTTATATAATGAAAAAATAAGAGGAGGAATTATTATGATAAGAACAATTCAAAAAGATGGGAGCATATTAGATTTGGAAGAAAAAAATGAAGAATTAAAATCAATAGTTTGGCATACAACTTCACATATATTAGCCCAAGCAGTAAAAAGGTTATTTCCAAATACACAACTAGGTATAGGACCAGCAATAGAAAGTGGATTCTACTATGATTTTAAAGTAGAAAAACCATTAACAGAAGAAGATATAAACAAAATAGAAGAAGAAATGAAAAAGATTATAAAAGAAGACTTACCTTTAGCGAGAAGCACTTTATCAAGAGAAGAAGCTATTAAATTGATGAAAGAAAAAAATGAACCATATAAAGTACAGTTAATAGAAGAACTACCAGAAGGAGAAGAAATATCATTTTTTAAACAAGGAGATTTTATTGATTTATGTGCAGGACCTCATATAAATAGAACAGGGAAGATAAAAGCTATAAAACTATTATCAACATCATCTGCATATTGGAAAGGAAACCAAGAAAATGATTCAATGCAAAGAATTTATGGGGTATCATTCTTAAAAGCTACTGAATTAGAAGAACACTTAAAATTATTAGAAGAAGCAAAACAAAGAGATCATAGAAAAATTGGTAAGGAACTTGAATTATTTATGACACATGAACTAGTTGGTTCTGGATTACCAATGTATTTACCAAATGGTGCAACAATAAGAAGAATTCTTGAAAGATATATTCAAGATAAAGAAATTGAATTAGGATATAACCATGTATATACTCCATCATTAGCAAACGTAGAATTATATAAAACTAGTGGACATTGGGATCATTATAAAGATGATATGTTTCCAGTAATGAAAATGGAAAATGAAGAAATGGTACTAAGACCAATGAATTGCCCTCACCATATGTTGATATTTAAGAGTAAAACACGTTCATATAGAGATTTACCAATAAGAATTGGAGAACTTGCAAATGACTTTAGATATGAAGATAGTGGAGCTGTATGTGGACTTGAAAGAGTAAGACAAATGTGTCAAAATGATGCACATTTATTTGTAAGACCAGATCAAATAAAAGAAGAAGTAGGAAAAGTATTACAATTAATAAAAGAAGTATATCAAAAAGATTTTGGATTTGCAGAAAGCTCATTTAAATATAGATTATCATTAAGAGATAAAAATAATAAACAAAAATATATAGATAATGATGAAATGTGGGAAACAGCAGAAACACAATTAAGAGCAATTTTAAAAGATATGAATATTGACTTTTATGAAGCAGAAGGAGAAGCAGCATTTTATGGACCTAAAATTGATATACAAATAAAAACAGCTTTAAATCATGATGTTACAATCCCTACATGCCAATTAGATTTTGCTTTACCAGAAAGATTTGATTTAAATTATATAGGAGAAGACAATA
Organism: uncultured Clostridia bacterium; assembly: GCA_944393125.1. GTDB lineage: Bacteria > Bacillota > Clostridia > TANB77 > CAG-508 > CAG-269. The sequence continues at coordinate 48,047 of CALXZB010000006.1, forward strand.
AAGAACATAGACCAGTAGTAATACATAGAGCAATTTTAGGATCTTCAGACAGATTTATGTCATTCTTAATTGAAGAAACAAAAGGAGCTTTCCCAGTATGGTTAGCACCAACACAAGTAAAAATACTACCAATAGCAGATGCTCAAAATGAGTATGCAAATGAAATTGTTTCACAACTAAGAAAAAATGGTATAAGAGTAGAACTTGATGATTCAAATGAAAAAATAGGATATAAAATTAGAAAAGCTCAACTTGAAAAAGTTCCATATATGTTAGTAATAGGAGCTAAAGAGATAGAAGAAAAAGTAGTTGCTGTACGTTCAAGAAAAGCAGGAGATATAGGTAAAATGTCTATTGAGGAATTTATAAATAAAATTAAAGAAGACATTGAAAACAAACAATAAATAAAATAAGAAAGAGGTGGAATTAATCCACCTCTTTCTTGGGTCTTGATCTAGTTATTCAAGTGCTGAAGCCAAGTCCTGGATAGCATTGGCTTTCATTTTGTTCAGTTTGCCTCTCATGAGGTCCAATTTGGTTTCTTCTTGCTTTACTTGTTTTTGGAAAGTAAGCACTTCAAGAATTTTACAGATTGCTTCCTTTCTCACAAGTACAGAGTTCAAATCAAAACCAAGCTGGCTGAGTTCATACAGGCTGTCAATGTGCCCATTCACGAAACCAGAGAATTCTTTCTCGTTTTCCTCAATACTTTCAAAAGTAAGAGGTTTAAAACCAGAAGAAATTTCAGCAGGCTGAATTGCTTCTGATTCATTTTCAGAAATTTCAGCAGGCTGAACTTCTTCAACTGCAGAAGATGTTTCGGCAGGAGTGTTAACTGCTTCATTACTTTTTTCAGAAAAAGCAAATGGAAGGGAGTCATTGTCATCAGGCTGTACTACAACAGACTGGAGACCGTCAAAATGAGAAGTTTTGCTAAAGACTACTTTTCCAGACTGCTCACCTAAAGCAAGCAGCAAATTATAGATTTCCATATGGAAAGGCTTTAGATAATCAGCTTCTTTCCGGGTGAAGCCCAAATTACGAAGCCCACCAAAAAATACATTTTCACTGGAACTGCTCAGCAACCCCAACGTTTTGGGCAAAACAACATAATAAATATGTTGAAAGCAGTACTTATACACGATTGCTGCAACGATGATATCGGCACTTTTGGTTAAAGCATTGAAGGCAGACACAACACGGCAGTCATCTGTGAGATTGCGAGTGAAATAATTGCTGTGAAGTTGTTCATACTTATACTTCAAATGACTTCTGAACTTTGGAACTTTGCTCAATGGAATGATTTCCGTGGATAAGTCCAGGGATGCAAGCACTTTGGAAATAACATCAGGGTGATAGGTTAATCCCCAAAGTGTTTGCAGGGCTTTATCAGTGTCTGGGTTCAGATTGCAAAATCTGGAAATAGCAGATTCAATGATAGGCCGATTTTCATCGGTCATCAGCTGTTTCTCAAATTTGCTCTGAAAGCTAGGTGTGCTACATGTAGATGTCATAAAAGACCCTCCTATAAAAATATTGTGATACTATAATTATATCATAATATACATATTATGTCAATTACAGTAAAGACTTGAATTCTGTCAAAAATATCCATTGATTATTATTATACAAAAATATACAATATTAATATAGGATGTGATATTTTTGAGATTAATTAAATGTTATGGAAAGAAACTTATTATGAAAGAACTTAGAAAAAGTTATAATTTTTTTATAAAAGAAATTAACAATAAAAAGAAAAGCATGGGCTATGGATTGATAAGAGATAAGACAATATTAGCAGATAATATAGCAAGTATTGCTTCTGTAGGATATGGACTGGCTGCATTAATAATCGGTGTAGAATATAAATGGATTAATTATAAAAAAGCATATGATAGAGCAAATAGAACTCTTGATACATTTATAAATAATATATCAGATAATAATGGCTTTTATTATCATTTTATAAATATGAAAACAGGTAAAAGAGAGTGGAATTGTGAAATTTCAATAATAGATACCGCTATATTTATATGTGGTGCAATAACTGCAGGTGAATATTTTGGAGGACAAGTAAAAGAGAAGGCAGAAATCTTATATAAGAAAATAAATTGGGAATGGTATAGAAACAAAGAAACAAATTATTTCTATATGGGATATACCCCAGAAAGAGGATTTTGGGGGCATTGGGATTTATATGCTGAACAACTAATGTTATATGTTTTAAGTGCTGGTTCTCCAACATTTCCAGTAGATAAAAGTACATATTATAATTTTGGAAGAAATCGAACAAGCTATAAAAATATAAATGACATAATATATACATATTGTGGTACTTTATTTACATATCAATATTCTCACGCGTGGATAAATTTTATGAATTTAAGAGATTCAGAGGGGATAGATTGGTTTGAAAATTCAATAAAAGCTACAAAAGCAAATAGGCAATATTGCATCGATAACAGAAAAAAATACAAAACCTATGGAGAAAATTCATGGGGATTAACAGCTTGTCTTGGACCAAAAGGATATTATGGATTTGGAGCTGAACCTTGTGATGTAGATTTAAACATAGAAAATGATGGAACTATAGCTCCTTGTGGTGCTATAGGTTCAATAATATTTACGCCAAAAGAAAGTATTGAGGCAATGGAATATTATTACAATAATTTTACTAAATTATGGGGAAAATATGGATTTAAAGATGGATATAATTTAGAAGGCATTGAGCCTTGGTTTGCAAAAGAATATATCGGAATTGATAAAGGAATAGAAATTTTAATGATTGAGAATTATTTAAATGGTACTATATGGAAGTACTTTATGAATAATAAATATGTAAAGAGTGGCTTAGAAAAATTGGGCTTTGTAAGTAATAAGCATATGTTCACTAACATATCAAATTAATAAAAAATTATAGTAAAAGGTAGCAGAAATTCATCTGCTACCTTTCCAGGGACTAAAAGTTTGAAGAATAAAACTGTTTGAAATCTTCCAATGCTAAAGAATATTCTTCTTCTGCGTTTTTGTAGTTTTTTTGAACATCCTGCATTTCCATAAAAACAGTAGGTTTTGTTACTGCTACATAAAGAATTGCGTTATTTTCCTGCTTGGAATAAATTTCACAATACTTTAAATGGGCTCGTAACAGTTCAGTCAAAGAATTTCCGATTCTTTGCAGCTTTTTTTGGTAGTCAATAAATACCGGAGAATCCAAAGTAATTGAATTGCCTTTTTGTGCCTCTAGAATTTCAACAAATTTTCCTACTTCATCATCAAAAGAATCCACTTTTTCAGAATGAGCATAAAAATTTTTAGGAGGAACTTCTTCACCCAGAATAAACAAAATTTGCTTATCCAAATGAACAATGTTTCTCAATAGAAAAACTACTGGCAAAGATAATGCATTGGAGCTTGTTAAAAGTTTTTGTCTTTTAACGTAACTGCTTACAAGTGTAAGTAATAAATTACCGATTTGTTTCGTTGCACTTTTTACCTGTAAGCGGTAATTAAAAGAAAATCCCAAATTTTCCAATGCAACACATTGATCTGCAATATTGTTTGATAACAACTGAACAATCCACCGTGTTGCTAAAGGATGTTTACGAGCATTTACACACTTCTTTGTTGTTATAAAAAACAGCAAATCTGAGTCTCCAAGGCTACTTTTAAGGTCTGTGAGCTCTTGTACACAGGAATTTCGCGGAAGTCCTCTAATAGAGGAAATATCCAAAAACATTGGGTCTTTTGCTTTATACTGGAATTCAAGTTCATTGGCCAGATCCAGAAACTGTTCTTCTGTAAATTTTATGATTTGATTAAATTGCTCATCTAATGAACAGTCAATATTGCTGGAATCTGAGTTTTTGCGAAAAAAGTCCAAACAGTTTTTACGATCTGCTTCGGTTCCGTATCGAAATGTAAATAATGTTTCTATAGCCCGTTTTCGACTAAAATATCGAAAAGATCTGACTAACATTATCAAATTCATTTCGTCAAGCGGAAGTAAAGCTGAATTGGCAGTTAGCTTAATATAAAAACTAGCTACACAATCTTTTTCCATGTGTCATCCCTCCATAAGAATAATGTATTTTGCACATATGAATATTATACCATAAAAAACATATTATGTCAAAAATACTGAGTCTGAAAAAGATTATAAAAAAGCTGCTAAAACAAGGATTTTTAGATTATCATCATATATCTTACTAAATTGAGTAAGTGGAAGTGGATTAACACCCAAACCAACTTCAATAGTGTATCCTGGTTTATTGTAATTTTGAATAAACCAATCTTTATATCCTGCAAAACCGGAAGCATAAGGAGTATTTTCAAGAGTATATCCACTTACACTTGCTAATTGATTACCAATAAAAAATGCATCAGGGGGATTATAGTTTTGAAATCTCCAATAAATAACTTCTCCCTGAGAGTGATATGCTAAGATAAGTCTAAAATTATGTTGTAATGTAAAATTATAAATTGCAAGAGCTTCGGGTTCGGTTAATGGACCATATCCTACAAAGTCTCGAGGAGCAGGCTGATTAAAACCTTGAGAATATTTTATATCACGAGCATTTTCCCAGCCAGCAGGAAATTGTAAATTCAAGTCCACACCTGTGGGGTTGATTAACTTCCACAAATAAAAATATCAATAATAAAATATAAAAATATTTACAGAAACAAGGTGTTTTAAAGCATCTTGATTTTTATTGTTTCTACACCTATATGATAAATAGGACATACCCTATGCGATATTTAGGACAGAGGTATGTCCTAAATGGGACAATATAATATTATAAGTATAATAAGATAGATAGATTATTAATTATATATAAAATATACTAAAAAATGTGAAATTTCTATTGACACAAAAACAAGTGTTTGATATAAATATAGTAATAAAATAAAAAATAAATGTAGATTTGTGGAAAAAAGTTATAAAGTATGATATATTGTAAAAGTAAATTGGAGGAAAAAATGGAAAGTGTAAAACCTTTTATAAAATGGGCAGGTGGTAAAGGCAGTTTAATACCACAATTAAAGAATTTTTATCCATTTGGATTAGAAAATGAAACA
>CALXZB010000007.1 GCA_944393125.1 uncultured Clostridia bacterium
GTACATCATATATTTAGAAAAAGCAATAGTTTTTTCTTTAAAATGTTATATATAGCAGGAGGTGAAAAAACATGGCATATTCAAACAGTAACAAAAAATTAGTTCCAGAAGCTATGAGTGCTTTAGATAAATTCAAATATGAAGTTGCTTCAGAAGTTGGTGTAACTTTAAAAGATGGATATAATGGAGATATATCAGCTAAAGATGCTGGTAAAATCGGTGGAAATATGGTTAGAAAAATGATACAACAAGTTGAAAACAATATGGCTAATAAGTAGTTTTTAATTAACTATATTATAATTATATTTTAATTGTGCTTTTTTGGCACAGCTTGGCAGAAGTATTTTTCTTGGTTTTATTTATGTTTTTAGTTTAAGCATACATAAAGGCAGGAGATGTGCTCCTGCCTTTAACTTATTTTACTATTTAGAGATGTATTTTTGATTTTTACTAGTAGGCTTTTCTGGAATTGTCATATATAATAATCCTTTTTCCACAAGAGGTTTTATATAATCTCTCCTAAATCTTGTTCTGTTTTTATATCCAGCATATTCCATAATCTCAAAAATATTTCTTTCTTTTTGGCAAAACTCTATAATTTTATTTATTATCTTATCTTGTGCCATATCTTGTGCCATATCTTGTGCCATATCTTGTGCCATATCTTGCTTAGTTACAACTATTGGTATTATTGTTCTAAATATATCGTCTTCTTTAAATTCTGGTATGCCTCCTGAATAAATTTTGGCATATTTGGTTATGTTTCTTACTCCTGAACCTAATTCATCTGCAAGTCCTATTTCTTTAAACATTTTCGCTATCTTGGGATTTTTAGGGTATGGTTCATAAAAATCCACATTTATCTTCCCTATCATTTTTGCTTTATTTGCATTTTCTGTTTTTAAGTTTTCTTTTTCAATTATTAACTTTGCAGGATATGGATTAGAAAACTCTCTATGAATTAAAATATTAGCACACACTTCTCTCGCAATTTTATTTCTAATATTTATTCTTTGATTTCCTTCTATATAAAATTTATCATCTAGATGTTTTTCAATAAATGTCATAAGCCTATCAAAACTTTCAATTAAATTAGTCCTAATATCGTCTCTATCATCGTATCTGTCTATGTTTTTAACTCGATAAATTGCATCAGTTTTGTGATGTGGTAAACAAGATAATATTGTTTCATCTTTTCCAAATAACAAAATAGCTGCTAATGTTAATCCTTCTTTTCCTGTAATAAAATCTTTTGCATATAAATTTGCACTTCTTAGCATTTCAGCATCATTCATATTAGCCCAAGCATGATTTGAACCATTTCTATTAATTGCCATCTGTCTTGCTCTTTGGATTAAATCAGATCTTAAATCAGATATTTGAGCATATGGAAATATTTTGTTTTCAGTATAAAATTCTTGTTTTCGTATATACATATTAGCTATTCGTTCAGGTTGTTTCACTTCATAATCTCCATCTTCATTTCTATCAAAAATTTTACCGTTTGTTTTATGAACACTTGAACTTTCATTAACGTAAATGTGTAAAATTGTCTTACCATTAATTTCATAATCTTTTATATTTAAATAAACAGTAGGACTAATTTTTTGTTCATTGTTACATAAATTGGCAAAATCTTTTTTCATTTGATGAATGTACTCTTGTTTTATTCCTGTTATACTCCCATTATCTTCTATACCCAAAAATATATTTCCACCATTTCTATTTAAAAATGAACATACTGTTTCAAACAAATTAGTTGGTAATTTATTTGTTGCTTTTTTGAATTCAGTAGTTATACATTCTCCTATCTTTATTATTTCATATAACTCAATATTTATTTTTTCTGGCATAAATTCTCCTTTTATTAAATTTTAATTATGAATTAGTATAACATAATTCGTATTTTATATCAATAATAATTAGTCTTTTTAAAATTATTTATTAAAAAGTTATTTTATAGGGAATATTTATAAAGGCAGGAGATGTGCTCCTGCCTTTATAATATATTTTCGTTATTTAAAACTTTTTCAGCATTAATTTGAGTTAGTTCTTCTATTTTCTTTTTAGAAATAACCTTTTCTAATTTTTTCAAAATTTTAGGTACTTTATTATATATTTGTCCTTCTCTGTGAACATCAGATCCCAAGAATTGTATTAAATCATCCTCTAATAATTTATAAATTGTTTTTTTAGCATGATTACCATACATACCAATAATACTTCCATAATTTGATTGAAATAGTGCTCCCATATTTGATAGTTCTCTTGCATAATTAATGTCTTCTTGAACATAAGTATATCTTTCTGGATGAGCAATAATAGGTAAATATCCCTTTTCAATTGCTCTATATACTATTTCTTTAGCTAAAAATGTTTTTGAATTCATTGGCAATTCAAATAATATATATCTTGAATTATTTATTGTAGATGCTTTTTCTTGTTCTATTAGTTCAAACATATCTTCTGTTATATAAATTTCACTACCTAAATATAATTTGACATTTTTATCATTATTTTCTACATTATATAGATTTTCTAAATATTTTTTTCGTTCTTCTTGATTGTAGTCATAATATCCTTCTATATAATGTGATGTTGAAATTATTGCTGTAAATCCAGCCTTTTCTGCTTCTTTTATAAGATTTATACTTTCTTCTAAGCTTGAAGAACCATCATCTATGTTTGGTATTATATGTGAATGAAAATCAATCATTTTAAAAACCTCTAATCAATTTTGTTGTTATTTCCATGTTTTTTCTCTTTTTCTAGATATTCATTAAGTTGTTTAAGCACATTTTCTGCATTTATATTAGGATTATTCGAAATATTTGGTGTTTTTTGATTATAGCTTGAATTTTTATATTCTTCTGGCTTTCTATCTCTATTTAGCATATCAGTAGCTCTGTTTCTTTGTACTTCTCTTTTTTGTGCGTATTCTATTTCTTTTTTCATTTTTGGGTCGATTTTAGTAGGAACAGAAGCATAATAATATGTTTCAGTTGAATTTTTGTTAGAAATTGGTTTTTGATTATATACTATTCCTGCTATTTTTCCTCCTACATTTTTTATATCTTTTACAATTTTTGCTAGGTCATCTTTTTTAGCAATATTATGACCTGCAACAACTATTGTAGAATCTACTATTCTTGATAAAATTACGGCATCTGTTACTAGTTTTGAAGGTGTTCCATCTATTATTACTAAGTCATATTGTTGTTTTAGATTTTCAAGTAAGGTTATCATTTGCGGACTTGTCAATAATTCTGATGGGTTTGGTGGAACATTTCCTGCTGGCATCAAATGTAAATTTGGTACTTCTGTTTCTCTTAAATATTTTGCTAAATTATTTGTTTCTTTTTCATTAGCTTCTGACAAATAATTTGAAAGACCTGGATGTGGCATTACTTTAAATATAGAATATAACCCACATTTTCTCATATCAGCATCTACTAAAACTACTCTTTTTCCAGCTTGTGCAAATGTAATTGCTAAATTTGAAGATACCCAAGTTTTTCCTTCTCCTGGCATTGTAGATGTTACTAATAAAGTAGATAGCCTTTTGTTCAAGTTCATAAATTGAATATTTGTCCTTAGTGTTCTAAAAAGTTCAGATACATGTGACTTTGGGTCTTCATATGTTATTAAGTCTTTTTTCATTATCTTCCCCTCCTTTTGTTTCTTTTGTAAGAATCTCTTTCATACAAAGGCAATGTTACTAATACTCTACATCCTGTAATTTTTTCAATATCTCCTTCTGATTTTATTTTAGTATCTAACATTGAAGCAATTATAACATACACTACAGATATAGCTACTCCGACAAATATAAACATTGCAACATCTTTTGTTGGATTTATATTTGATGGATTTTGTGGTACTTCTGCTTCATCTACTATATGAACATTTTCTATTCCGTAATATTCTTTAACATCTCCTATAAAAACTTTTGCCATTTCATTTGCTATTTTTGCAGATAAAGTAGGATTTTCATTTTTTACTGTAATTTCTATAACTTCCGTATTAGTTTTTGATGTAACACTTATACTATCTTTTAATTCATCTTCACTTATATTCAAATTCAAATTTGATATTACAGTTCTTATAATTTTATTACTGCTTTTTACAAGTTCACTATATGTTGATACTAATTTTGAGTTTAAGGTCATATCTGTTGTTGTTATAGATGTTCCTTCTGTTCCTAATGGTGCATTTGTTGCAAGTAATAATGTAGTTGATGCTTTATATGTTGGCGTTAGAAATATTAAGCTATATGCTACTCCAATTGTAGCAAATATTGCAATTATTAATATTATTTCTACTTTCTTCTCCCAGAATACTAATAATAATTCTTTTAAATCTAATTCTTCCATTATATTTCCTTCCTAAGTATATAAAAATTTTTTATTTATAAGTAGTTTTTTTAATTATTTGGTTGCTTATTGATTTAATAGTGTCATTTACTACATAGTCAGATTGACCAAATACTTCTTTATGTAATTTTTCAACATTGCTTTCAAGTGTTACTGGAACACCATACCATCTATCTAATGTTATACCTTTAGTTTCATATGGCCAGCCCATACTTTCTGTTATGTTAAGTGATGCTATACTTGGTGCTAAGGCTAATATTTCTGTTGCAGTTATATTGGTGCTTACTCTTGGTAATATTGTATCTACAAGTTTGTTTAGTTGTCCTAAACTTAAAGTTTTTGCTTTTGCTAGCATTGCTTCTATTACTGTTCTCATTCTTTCTGTTCTCTTATAGTCTCCTCCTGCTGTATATCTTATTCTAGAGTATGCTACTGCTTGTACACCGTCTAATGTTTGTTTACCTGCTTTAGTAATGTGACTTGATTTTACTCCTGAACTTGATGAAGTTGCATCTATATATGTGTTTATATAATTCAATTCTGAACTATCTATATCTATTGTTACTCCATTCATTGCATCAACTGCTGCTATTACTGCATCAAAATTTACTGTTACATATTCTGTTATATTTAAGTCTAAGTTTGTATTCAATGCTTTTAATGCATTTTGTGCTCCTCCATATGAATATGCATGTGTTACCTTGTCTAATACTGCTTTTCCTCTTTCTTCAACTTGCATGTAAGTATCTCTATATACAGATATTAATTTTATGTCCTTTGTTTCTTGGTTTAAGCTTGCTATTATGATACAATCACTTCTGTTTCCTAAGCCATAATCATCTGCTCTGCTGTCTATTCCTAATAATGCTATATTTCTATATCCAGAAAGTCTTTCTTGTGTTTCTTCTGTTATTCCTATTGCTGTTTCATCTATTTCTTCTACTGTCATTTTTCCTAATTTAGTATATATATAACCTATACCAATTCCTGCTAATATTACTATTATTGCCAATATTGCTAAAAATATTCTTCCTATTATTTTTAAAGCACTTATTTTTTTCTTCTCTGAATTGTGTTTTCCCATATTTTTACCTCTTTTCCTAATAATCAGTCTCTACTAAATAAATCTCTTGTATATATTTTATTAGATATTCTTTTTATATCTTTGTCCATTCTATTTACTAACACTAAATCTGTAATTCTTTTAAATTCTTCAAAGTCTTTTATTACTTTACATTGATTAAATTCATTACTTTCTAATGTTGGCTCATATATAACTATTTTTATGTTTAATTTTTTTAGTCTATCAATTATTCCCTGAATAGCACTTGCTCTAAAATTATCAGAATTAGTTTTCATTGTTAGTCTATATATCCCAACTATCTGAGGCTGTTTTTTCATTATCATATTTACAATATGATCTTTTCTAGTGTCATTTGATTTTACAATTGCTTCAATTAAATTTTGAGGAACTTTATTGTAATTTGCAAGTAATTGCTTTGTGTCTTTTGGAAGGCAATATCCTCCATATCCAAAAGATGGATTATTATAGTGGTTCCCAATTCTAGGGTCTAAGCATACTCCTTCTATAATTTCTCGTGTATTTAAATTGTTCAATTCAGCATATGTGTCCAATTCATTGAAATATGATACTCTTAATGCTAGATAGGTATTAGCAAATAATTTTACTGCTTCTGCTTCCGTTGAATTCATGAATAGTATTGGCACATCTTCTTTTTTTGCACTTTCTTTGAGTAAATTCGCAAATTCTTTTGCCCTTTTACTCTTTTCCCCTACTATTATTCTTGAAGGGTATAAATTATCATATAAGGCTTTTCCTTCTCTTAAAAACTCTGGTGAGAACATTATATTATCTATACCGTATTTTTGTTTCATGTCGTTTATAAATCCAACTGGTATCGTTGACTTTACAACCATTGTGGTATCTATTTTCATTTCTATTACTTTTTTTATTATATCTTCTACTGAAGATGTATCAAAATGATTCTTCTCATCATCATAATTAGTAGGTGTGCTTATTATTATAAATTTTGCATCTTTAAAAGCATCTTTATAGTCAAGTGTTGCTCTTAAATTTAATTTTTTGTTTTTTAAATAGTCTTCTATATATTCATCTTTTATTGGTGAAATTCTACGATTTATCATTTCCACTTTTTCTTTTACTATATCTAGTGCAACTACTTCATTTTTTTGGCTTAGCAAAGTTGCTACTGATAGTCCTACATATCCTGTTCCTGCTACAGCAATTTTCATTTTTGATCCTTCTTTCTTATTTCATATAAAATTCTTTATACCATTCTGCAAATTTTCTTAAGCCTTCTCTTAATGAAGTATTAGGCTTAAATCCAAACTCCTTCTCTAACGGAGTAGTATCAGCATATGTTACTGGAACATCTCCTGGTTGCATTGGTACTAATTCTTTATGAGATTCAAAATCATAATCTTTTGGTAATATTCCTGCTCTTATTAATTCTTCTTGTAATATGTTAACAAAATCTAATAAATTTTCAGGATTACTATTTCCAATGTTATATATGGCATATGGAGGTATTGGTAATCCATCTTCGCCATTTTGTTTTTGAGGAGGCTTTTTCATTACTCTGTAAACTCCTTCAGAAATATCATCAATATATGTGAAATCCCTTTTACATTTTCCATAATTAAATATTTTTATTTTTTCTCCTGCTAGTAATTTATTTGTAAATCCAAAATATGCCATGTCTGGTCTTCCAGCAGGTCCATATACAGTAAAAAATCTTAGTCCTGTTGATGGAATATTATATAATTTTGAATAGCTATGTGCCATCAACTCATTTGACTTTTTAGTTGCAGCATATAGTGAAACAGGATTATCTACCTTATCTTCTGTTGAATATGGAACTTTTTTATTAGCACCATAAACAGATGAACTAGAAGCATAGACTAAATGCTCAACTGGATAATACCTGCAACATTCAAGTATGTTATAAAATCCAATTATATTTGATTCTATATATGAGTCTGGATTTGTTATACTATATCTTACTCCTGCTTGTGCGGCTAAATTTACTACTATTTCTGGTTTATACTTTTTAAAAATATTTTCAACTGTTTCTTTATTGGCTAGATTTCCTTTAATAAAAATAAAATTTTGTTTTTTTTCTAATTCTTCTAATCGTGATTCTTTTATTTTCACGTCATAGTAATCATTCATGTTATCTAAGCCTACTATTTTTACATTTTCATCTTCTTTTAATATTTTTTTTGCTAAATTTGAACCTATAAATCCAGCAACCCCTGTTATTAAATATGTTTTCATAATTTTTATCCTCCTTTTTTAAATATGTTCTTTGTAGTTTCAGTTTTTTACTATTGTTGTTTTTTCTTAATTATATTTATAAATTTGATTATATCCGATTTTTTAATTATTAAGCACTCTTTCCATTTTATATTATATTTTCTCAAGAAATCAATATATAAAATCATTCCACAAAAAGTATATGACACTACCGAAGAAGCTGCTGCTCCCATCTTGCCAAAGGTTGGTATGAAAATATAATTTAATATCACATTTGATAAAGCACTAATTGTTAAAATATTAAAACATATTTTTTGTCTCCCATTTGCAGTATACAATGGACTTATGATCTTGTACATTACCATACTAGGAATTCCAAGAAATATCATTACAGTAACACTATATGAATTTATATATTCAACCCCGTATAGAATTCTAATAATTATTTTTCCAAATATAGCAATAAAGAGTATCATAAAAAATGTTATAAAAATATTAATTCTAAGTACAGCCTTTATTTCATCTATAACATCGCTTTTGGCAGTTCTCGAAAAAATAACTTCTTTAAATGCATCTGGTATTAGCCATATATATTGAGCTAATTTAGATCCAACAGAATATAGACCAATTTCTGCATAGGGAACATATTGTTTTAATATTATTACATCTATCCTATAATTAAATTCCATTAGTAACGTTGTTAACATTGCAATAAATCCATATTTTATTAAAAAGCAAATAAACTCTTTCTCTATTTTAAAAGGATTAGGTATATATTTACACTTTATTAAATATGCTATGACATATATAATGTTCTTGATTATCAATATTATTAGTAATGCATTAACATTAGGTGGTAACAATATATATACTAATATTGTGAATACCATATCTAAAAAATATGTTATTATTTGTAAAATTTGTCTATACCTTATAAATTCAACTATTCCTACATTTTGAAACTGTGTATTTAAAATTTGGGTAATTATTAACATCAAGCTTAAAAATATCAGTTTACTTTGAGCATATAATGATAATGTAATTGCTATAATCATATATATCATAGTTTGAAATGCAAAGACATTCAAATATTTTTCAATCTGTTGGTCTGTTTTTTTTCTTTTCATGTATGGATAAGATGCATACAAGCCAAATCCTAATATGATACTTAAAATATTAACTATGTTAATGATATATTCATATTCACCTTTTAGTGAAACTCCTAAAAATCTATTTATAACTGATACTGTTATAACCCCTGTTATTATATTAATTGCTTTTTGGAAAATTGAAAAAGCATAATCGTTTTTTATTATTTTCTCAGTCATCTTTTTTTCCCTCTATAAATTGATTTTTTTCATAATAAAAAGTGCAATACACAAAAGTTATATATGTATGGTATAAGCATCCTGTATATGATACTATTCCATATTCCATAATCATTAATACAAACATTACTGCTGTAGATATTATTAAAAGAAAGTTATCTCTATCTTTTTTTAATGATTTTAATAATCTTATAATTATATATATATATACCCAATAATACAATATAAATCCAATTATTCCTAGGCAACTTAACAGTTCAATATAATTGTTATGTGAGTATCTATCATGTCCATATGTTGTATAATTTTTTACATAGTAAGCAAAATTGTTCACGCCAATACCTTTGACACAATTTTGCTTAAAAATTACAATTCCGGTATCAATAAAAAATTGCCTTAAATTTATACTCCAATCATTTGTTTTTTGTCCACTTGCATATTTAATTAATTCACTAAATTCTTTATTTAGATTTTGAATTATAGGAATATCTATAATGTTAATTAAAACAATCCCTAATATTAGGGAAAAAGCCAATAAAGTGCACCAAATAATTTTTTTTCTACTCGTTTTTGTTAAAAGTAAAATTATAATTATTCCTAGTACCGGAATTAACAATGCTTTTCTTGACTCAGTCATTAAAATTGCTAAAAATTGTGGAATAACCATAAGTAAATATCTTTTATTAGAATAATTTTTGTATAAATAAATAGTAAAAATTATTGAAAAGCCTAGAACTTGTCCAACTGTATTAAAATATATTCCTGTTATTTTTATAATTCTATCTGCTGCTGTTCCATCATACAATGCATATAAAGCTATAATCTTGATAGCTGCAATTGTATTAGATATAACTGTTAATTTGATTGTTTTCATTAATTTATCTCTTGAATTTATATAATTTGTAAGGCTAACTAAAAAAAGTGCTAATCCAATAACATTAGGGATTGTTTCCATTGAAAATGATTTATTCAAAGCCCAGAAATAAGATGCACATGCAAAAATGCCAAAAATCGAGTACCCAATAATTTGTTTGGTTAATATTATCTTTTTTGTTTGTATTATTTTATATGCGATTAATATTATAAATAAAAGCAACGATATCGCACTAACAATGGAGCTTTTTATAACTCCTGTTTTTGTTGATATGAATACAAATAAAAATATATCAATTAAGTTGTTTAAAAATTTAAATCTTTCTTTATTATTATCTATATGCTCCATTTTTTACCTCTTTGTACTTTTATATTTCATTATCTCTAAAGTCAATCCAAAACTTTTTCCTTTTATTGTCAAGATTTTCTTTGGCATATTTTCTTGCATTTTTAAAATTATCTTTTGCAAGTTTTTTTGCAAAATCTTTTTCTGTTATAATTTTATCTATATCCTGGGCTAATTTTCTATAATCTCCAGTTTTATGAATAACAGAATCACATATTAACTCAGGAATTCCTCCTGTCCTTGCTCCAACAGCAGGGCACCCTCTACTCATAGCTTCTATAAGCACTCTAGGAAGTCCTTCTTGAAAACTTGGAATTACTAAAATGTCAATTCCATCCATCCATGCTAAAACAGCTTCACCTCCAGGCAAAGTTCCTTTAAAAATTACATTCTTACCTAATTTAAGCTTGTCTACTTTCTTTTTTAACTTTTCCCCTTTACCAGCTCCCAAGAATTCTATTTTTATATTTTTATACTTTTCTTTTAAAATGTTTACTGCTTTTAATGCTACTTCATGTCCTTTTGATTTTAATTCTAGTGGACCTACAAGACCAAGTGTTATTTCATTATAATCATTCTTATCTATTTTTTCTAATCTTTTATTTAATACATCTTTACTTGGTTCACTTATTATAACATTAGATGCATTTGTTGTAATAGCTTTTGTAGGATATCTTCTTTGCAAAAAATTTTCTGTAACATATAGTACCCTTTTGGCTTTATGACATTCTTGTCTTGTTTTCATCCACATATAAGGAGCAACTATTTTTCCAGCCCAATGTCCATGGTTTCTATATCCATCCCATGCACAAGCCACCATTTCTATTGCATATTTTTTTCTCATTTTTATACACATTTCACATGCTAAAATACCTAATGGGCTTGGCATTCTAATTATTACGCAATCAACTTGTTCAATTATATTTTTTAGTTGTTGGTTTACCCTATTTTTGTTTGTAAAAATATCAGTAAATTCTTTATACTCTGTGATTGGCATTAACTTTACATTTTCTCCGTTAGCAATTGTATATCCTTTTAAATTCATTATTTCTTCGTGTTGAGCTTCTTTTACTCTAGTTGATACAACAATTTCATCAAATACTGGTAAATACCTATCTTTCCATAGTCTATAATTTAAATTAATTGTATAAAAGTTTTCTTTTTCATCTTTAAGCATTATTGTATCAAAAATAAATCCTAGTTTCATTTTTTATATTCCCTCATCTTATCATTTAATTTCTCAATTATTTCTTCTCTAATTTGCTTAATTTTATTTTGTATTTTATTTTGAATATCTTGTTTATTGTTCAATAAATATTCTGTTTTTTCTATTAGGTTATCACTTTTTAATGTATCTATGTCTATAACAAATTTTTCCAAATCCAGTGTTTTCATTATCCCATTTGTTTTCTTTTCATATGCTATCGCTATTGTTGGAATATTTACAGATGTAGCAAAAATATTTGAATGCATTCTTGTTCCAATAAAAATATCACAATTAGATATAATCCCTTTAATCTCTATAGGTGTAAAGTCATCTTCTAAAACAAGTAAATTTGTTTTGTTTTTTAGTCTTTCTCTTATTTGAAATGCTACATCAGTATCATTTCTTTCTTTTACAATAACTTGTGGAACAAAAACAAATGTAATATTATCTTTTTCTGATAAATAGTCAATTGCATTTGCCATACACTCTATATATTTGTTCATCATTTCTTTTGCATTATCACAGTTTGGAAAATTCCATTCTCTAACTGTTATACCACACACAATTTTATTTTGTTTTTTTAGCTCTTGTATTTGTGGATTTTCATCAAAGTTATCTTCTAACATAAAAGCCATATCTGGTATAATCATTATTTTATCATCTGGTAAAAAACTTTTTAAATAATCATACGTTATTATTTCCCTTGCATACACATAATCAACTTTTCTTAGTACTTTTTCTGTATATTTTTTTATAATTCCCTGTTTCATAGGTTCTATTGAGGTTCCCATAACAATCACTGGTTTTTTTAATAGTGTATTTACATATATTTGAAACAAATGCATCAAACTATCGTATTTTTTTCCTCCTAAAAAGCCACCACCACATACGACTATCATATCGCTTTCACTAAGTAGTTCTACACTTTTCTCTTTTTTAGATAAATGACCTAAAGATATTTTTGACCAAAAATATATTTTTGTCATTTTCAAAAACAACTTTAAAATTGCTAGACTTTTACCACAAAAAGTGCGCTTATATGGAAATGGATTTAAAATATTACTGTATACGTTTTTTATTGTAGAATCCTTGCAATATCTTTTTCTGTCTTCATCTGGTGTAAAAGACAAAACATTTATTTCTATATTATTACCATAAATTTTTTTTAATGCGTTTACAGTACCAAGTAATATCCCTGCATCTCCTTTATTGTACCATGTATAAGCATTAGTTATTGTTATCTTCATCTTTTTTTCCTTCTTCCTCATATTTTTTGTATTCTTTTTGTATATTATTTACTTTTGAATAGTATATAACGTTTTTATCAATATCTTCTCTTACTGTAGTTCCTGCAGCAATCACAGCATTATCTCCGATTCGTACTCCTCTCAATATTATTGAATTAGCTCCTACCCAGACATTTTTTCCGATTTTTATTGAGTCTTTCTTGTATTTGCCAGATTTTTTTCCATGAATATTTTTGTAATCATGGTCATGGTCAAAAATTACAACATTAGGTCCAAAAGAAGTATCATCACCAATATTTATTTCCTGATGACTAGCAATTATGCAATTACTATTAAAAAAGACATTATTTCCTATTTTTATTTTTCCGCCCATCATTTGCATTAAATTCAACATGATTTCTAGTTGCCACATGTTTTCCAAAGCAAATTTGGCTATTTTTACTTATTCTTATTATTGTTGACAAAGAAATAGATTCATTTATAGAAAGTTTTATCCTTGAGCAATATCTAATCTTTAATATAATTATTTTCACAGTTCTTATACATTTTAGAAAAACTTTGTCAAAAAAATCCATTTATATCTTTCCTTCTTCATATATTTTTTTATAAGTTTTAACATTCTCTTTAAAATTATACTTTTCCAAAACATCTTTATGTGCATTTTCTGTTATACGCTCTATATCTTCTATAGTTAGTTGCTTTATAATCTGTGCATATTCGTTATCATTAGCAACAAATCCATTTTTATTGTTTTCAATAACATCTTTATTTCCTGTAACATTACTAACAATACAAATTTTTTTCATATACATAGCTTCAAGTAATGATATTGGCAATCCTTCCCAAAGAGAAGTAAGGACAAAAATATCCTGTTGGTTAAGTATTTTTATTACTTCTTCTCTTGCTTTCCAACCTGTAACATTTATATTTTTACTTGTCAATTTATTTTTTAATTCCCCATCACCTATCCATGTAAAATTCATTTGAGTAAGTTCACTTGCTATATTGTTAAATTCTTGAGGATTTTTTTGTTTATCTATTCTACCTATAGTGCATATATTTAACTTAGATAAATTAATATCTTTTTTTGTTAAATTTATTTTTTCTACATTAATCCCATTATTTATACATATTGAATTAGTTGATATTTTTAGTGCTGCTTCATATTCACCTTTTGAGCAACCTACTATTATAGATTTTTTTAGCATTGCAGTGATTTTTTCTATTCCCCAGTATATTGCCTTTTTTGTTTTTGAAATATCCTTCATTAAAAACGCAAAAGCATGAGGATTGTATATTACATTAGTTTTTTTTCCTATGGTAGCAATTCTTCCTATAATCCCTGCTTTTGTAGAATGCAGATGTACTATATCAGGTTTTAATTCTTTTATTTTTTTTTCAATTTCTATGAATGCTTTAAAATCATTTTTAATATTTATTTCTCTTGTAAAATTTTTGATTTGTATAAATTTTACCCTTTTATCAAAATATTCTTTAAAATTTTTTGGTGTTTGCTCTCTTATATTATATATAATTGTTATATCATAATCATCAATCGTATTGTTTATTAAATCTACAAGATATGTAAAAACTCCTCCACCAAAAGCTTCTACAATATGAACAATTTTTTTCACTACATTGCCCCTTCTCTCTTTATAACATTTTTTACTGTCTTTATAAGAATTTTCAAATCTATTTTTAAGCATTTTATATTATTGTATTCACAATCTTTCTCTATTCTATATTCAAAATCAGTATCATTTCTTCCATTAACTTGCCAAAGTCCAGTAATACCTGGTTTATTTGCAACTATGTATGGATAATATTCACCTATGTCTTCTCTTTCTCTTGGCAAATATGGTCTAGGTCCAACTAAGCTCATATCACCTTTTAAAACATTTATAAATTGTGGAAATTCATCTAAACTTGTTTTTCTAATAAATTTTCCAATAGGAGTAATCCTTGGGTCATTTTTTAGTTTTTTATTTATTCTATATTCTTCTCTTGCTTCTTCATTTTCTTCCAAATATTTAAATAAAATCTCATCTGCTCCTTCAACCATTGACCTAAATTTATACATTTTAAATATTTTTCCATCTTTACCAATTCTATTATGTGTATACATTATTGGTCCTTTATCTCTTAAAATAATCTTTGCAATAAAAATTCCTATTGTTATTGGAATTAGTAATAAAATACCAACTATAGCTCCTATAATATCTATAGCTCTTTTTGCCACTATGTATAATTTCTTTTCTGTAAGCACTTTCTCATATGTTCTTGTCGAAACATTTGAAATATTTTTAACAACATTTCCATTTGTTACATTAACATCCACTTTCGTTTCCCCCTTAAACAGCTTTAGTATTTTTTAAATAAAAGCTTTAGTATTTTTATTAATGCTAGATAAATTATAATTCCTATAATAACTCCAGCAGTATCAATTCCTACATCTAATACTTGTGCACTTCTCCCTGGCACAAAAAATTGATGTAGCTCATCTGTAATAGCATATCCTCCTCCAAAAGCTATACTATATAATATTTTTTGTTTTGTTGTGTTTTTTGTTGTATATGCATAATTCATTATCAAAAATCCTCCAATTGTATAAATAGAAAAGTGCGCCATTTTTCTAATAACAAATTGAATTCCATCTATAAATGAATCATTTGGTTCAAAATTTTTTCCTGTTATAACTTGTACAATAGCAACTGTAAATTTTCTGCTTGTTTCCCCTGATTCTGTGCCTTGCTGAGCAGAAAACATAAATATTGCTACCATCCAAATTATAATTAATATTAATTTAAATATTTTTATTTGTATTTTTTTGTCGATTTTTTTCATACGATTTTACTATACCATTACTAAAAAAAAATATCAACCCCTTTTCAAAAAAAAATCCCCAACTTTCGTTAGGGAATTTTTTCTAAGTCTATGCTTCTGGCTCTATTAAGCCATAATTCTTTCCATCTTTTAATTTATGAATAACATTAACTTTTCCTGTTTCTACATTAACAAATGTTAAAAACATATGTGTAGGTCTTTCTTGTAATTTTAATTTAGCATCTTCTGGAGTCATAGGTTTAATTTCATAATATTCTGTTTTTAAAATTTCATCTACAACTTCATGTACAGGTGCTTCAACTTCTAATACTTTTAAAGTTGAATCTTTAAGCATTCTTTCTTTTTTAGTTTTAGATTTTCTTATTTGTCCTTCCAATATATCTATATCTTTATCTATAGAAGCATATAAGTCTTTATCTTCTGTTACTGCTCTAAATATCTCTCCATTTGCTGATACTCTTATTTCTGCAATTTGGAAATTCTTTTCTAGTCTTATTACTACATCTGCTTCTGCATTTTCAAAGTATTTTTCAATTCTCTCCATTTTTCTTTCTACATAATCGTTTATTGCTTCTGTTACCTTTAGTTCCTTTCCTGTTATTTTTATTTGCATAAAAATCTCTCCTCTCTTTTTTCGTTTACATTAATAAGTTTTAATTATGATTTACCTTGTTGATTTATTTATATTATACCTTTAATTTCCTTTTTTGGCAAGGTCTTGTTGAAATTTTATGTTTTTTATGTAATAATATATGCATTAGGAGGTTTATCATGAATAACAACTTAAAAAAATTAGAATTTGATAAAATTTTAAATATACTATCTAATTATTGTAAAACTTATTTAGGAAAACAATATGTTTCTGAACTACGCCCTTCAAAAACAGTTGAAGATGTTAGTCACATGCTTGCAGAAACAAGTCAGGGTGTTATACTTATTCAGAGAAATAGTACTCCTCCTTTAGATGCAATTGCAGATATTACAATATATTTAAAGACTTTAGAAAGTTTTGGTACACTTAGTATAAAAGCTTTATTGGAAATACAAAATATTTTACAAATATCTGCTAGTTTAAAAGATTATTTTTCTAAAGATTTTCTTGAAACTTCAGATTTTTCAGAAATAGAACAATATTTTAACAATTTATATGTTAATCCTAATATTGTATCTACATTTAGCAAATCAATTATTGATGAAAATACAATTGCAGATTCTGCATCTTCTAAATTACAAGATATTCGTAGAAAGAAAAGAAAAATTGAACAAGATATTCGTTCAAAATTAAATACTATTATACATTCCTCAACATATTCAAAATATATGAGAGAAAATATTGTAACAATTAGAAATGGCAGATTTGTAGTTCCAGTAAAAGAAGAATATCGAAGTTTTGTTAAAGGCTTTGTACATGACATGTCAAGTAGTGGTTCTACTGTTTTTATAGAGCCAATTGCAGTTTTCGATTTAAATAATGAATTATCTAATTTAAGTATTGAAGAAAATTTTGAAATAGAAAAAATTTTACAAAATTTAAGTGGATTATTATACCCATATACTGAAGAATTAAAAAACAATGTACAAATTATTGGTAAACTTGATTTTATATTTGCTAAAGCTCATTATTCATTAGCATTACATTGTACAACTCCTGAAATAAATTCACAGAAAATTATTAATTTAAAAAATGCTAGACATCCATTAATTGAACCTAATCAAGTAGTTCCTTTTTCTCTAGAACTAGGCAAAGATTTTTCTACTTTAATAATAACCGGACCTAATACTGGTGGAAAAACTGTAACATTAAAAACAATTGGATTATTAACAGCTATGGCTTGCAGTGGATTAAATATACCTGCAGACGAGCATTCTAGTATTTTTGTATTTGATAATATTTTTGCAGATATCGGAGATGAACAAAGCATTAGTGAATCTTTAAGTACCTTTTCATCACATATGAGTAATATCGTAAATATTACTAACACTGCTACTTCACAAAGTCTTATTCTTGTTGATGAACTAGGTTCTGGTACAGATCCTCTTGAAGGTGCACATCTTGCAATAAGCATTTTACAATATTTCACAGAACTAGGCTCTATTACAGTAGCAACTTCACATTATCAAGAATTAAAACAATATGCGTTAGTAACACCTAATTTTAAAAATGCTAGTGTAGAATTTGATATAGAAAATTTAAAACCAACTTACCACTTATTAGTAGGAATTCCTGGAAAAAGTAATGCTTTTGAAATAAGTAAAAAATTAGGTCTTAGCTCATCAATTATAGACAAGGCTTCTTCTATGATTGATAAAGATTCCATTCATTTAGAAGATTTGTTAAAATCTCTTTATGATGATAAAGCTAAAATTGAAAATGAAAAAATACAAATATCTAAAACTTTAGCTGAAGCTGAGGAATTAAAGCAAACTTTAAAGCATCAAAATTTTGATGTATTAAATAAAGAAAAAGAATTAATTGCTAATGCTAAACAAGAAGCAAAGCAAATTTTAATTGATGCAAAAGAAACTGCTAATTCTATAATAAAAGATATTGGAAATAGTTCCACATCTTCACAAGCTAATAAACTTAGAAAAAAGCTAAATGAAGAAATATCTTCTATAAATACTGATTCCTCAGATATTAAAATTACTCATCCTATTAAAATTGACCAAATACGACCAGGTTCAACTGTTTTTGTATCTAATTTAAATTCTGAAGGAACAGTAGTTTCAAATATTTCAAAAGACAATACTGTTCAAGTACAAATAGGTGCTATGAAAATGAAAATAGATATAAAATATTTGCAGGAGGTTTTAAATACACCTTCAAAAAATGAAATCAAAAAATATAATCATACAAATAGTTCATCATTTAAATCTAAATATGTAAGTCCAGAAATTAATTTATTAGGATTAACTGTTGATGAAGCTATTCCTATTATTGATAAATATTTGGATGACTGTTATATTGCAAAACTTTCTCCAGTTCGTATTGTTCATGGAAAGGGTACTGGTGCTTTACGAAAAGGCATTCACAATTATCTAAAGTCTAATAAATTAGTTAGCAATTTTAGATTAGGTACTTTTGGAGAAGGAGAAATGGGTGTGACTATTGTAGATTTAAAATTATAAAAAGGGCCATTGCCCTTTTTTATATTTCCATCTGACTTCCTAAGAATGTTGCTGCAGATTGAGCAACCTTTTTTTCTACTTCGTTCATTTTTGTATTAGATTCTTTAGATAATAAAATTACTGTTCCTATTGTATCTCCATTTGAAATTATTGGGTAAACAACTTGCGCATTGTATTTTCTTTCATTATTATCATTTTTGGTTATTGGAACTGCAACATCACTATTTTCTTTACTTGTATAAATTTCTTTATCTTCCATTAATTGTTCTAGTTCTTCACTAACATTTTGCTCTAAAAATTCTTTTTTTGCTCCTCCAGAAACAGCTATTACTGTATCTTTATCTGTAATGCAAGCTATATGTCCTGTAGTTTTTGACAACGTTTCTGCATATCCTGTAGCAAACTCTGTTAATTCTCCTATTGGTGAATATTTTTTTAATATTACTTGTCCTTCTCTATCTGTAAATATTTCTAATGGTTCACCTTCTTTTATTCTTAATGTTTTTCTTATTTCTTTTGGTATAACAACTCTACCTAAATCATCTATTCTTCTTACAACTCCTGTTGCTTTCATGTTTTTCCTCCTTTTTAGTTTTTAAGTATATTCTTATTATGACAAAATAGGAAAAAAATATACATTTAATTAAAATTTTTCAATAAATTCATAAAATATAAAATATGCCCAGAAATATTATTCCTGGGCATACTCTTTTGCAAAAGAGATTTTCACGATTATTTCTTGTTTTTTTTGGGTCTGCTTAGAAGACTTTCTCGGCTAACGCCATTTTCACTTGCGATTTGACCCAACGCACGGTACACTGAAGCTCTTGTTATGTTAAATTTTCTGGCAATTTCCGGAATAGTACACCCTTGCTGATGCAATTCCATAAAGCTTGCTTTCATAAGAAACATTTCTTGGCTTTCCCTCCTCAATAAACTTTCTCTGCTAACACCATTAGTATCTGCTATTTCTTGCAGAGCATTATACACTACCATTTGTGGTAAATTAAATTGTTCTGCAATTTTGGGAACAGAGAGTCCTTGTTGATGTAACTCCATGAATTGTTCTTCCATAAGTTTGACTTGTTCAGCTTCAGTTTTATTTGATTGCAACAAGCATTCTCGGCTGACACCATTATCATCTGCAATTTCTTTCAAAGCACGGTATACAGTTGCTTCACTTAAATCAAACATTTTTGCAATCTCACGGGCAGACAATCCTTTTTTATGCAACTTTATGAAATTTTCTTTCATAGCTTGAATTTGTTCTTTTTTTCTTGGATTTGACAGTAAGCTTTCCCGACTAATGCCATTGTTTTCTGCTATTTTACCTAAAGCATTATATACTGTTTCTGTCACTACATTGAATTGTTCTGCAATTTGTTGAATCGAAAATCCTTGATTATACAATCTTATAAAATTTTCTTTCATAAGTTTTACTCGTTCAGTTTCTCTTTTCATAGATAACAATCTCCTTATAAAATTTTATTTAGAGTTTCCAACAGGTTACATAAAACCATTTCTTATTATACTATACTTTTTCAAAAAAGTCAAAATATGTAATTTAATATTGTTTTCTAGGTTTTTTATTTTTAAATATTTACTTATAAAAATTTTCGTGATATAATTTTTACAGAAATTTGAAGAAGGAGGCTTGCTATGAAAGAAGGTTTAGCTGAAAATAAAGTATTAATATTATACATACTAAATAAATTGCAAGATGGCATAAAAAATGACAATTTATATAAAATAGTATCATCTACTAATAATATGAATTACTTTTATTTTCAAGAATTAATAACAGATTTAATAGAATCTAGTTTAGTTGGTTCCTTTACAAATGATGAAGATACAATTATAAAAATTACGTCAGATGGTCAAAATGCATTATCTCTTACCAAATCACTTTTACCAGGTATTTTAAAATTAAAAGCTGATAATATTTTTAAAAAAGAAATTTCTAATATTGCGGAAGAATCTTCTGTAATTACAGAATATATTCCCAAAGATGAAAAAAATTATACTGTAAAATGTAGGATTGTTGAAAAAAATGAAACTATATTTGAAGTTTCTACATTTGCTGGTTCAAGAGATAGAGCAAAACAAATTTCAGACAACTGGAAAAATAATGCAAACAACATATACCCAAAGATTATGTCTTTACTTTTAGACGGAGATAATAATGAATAAATTTAATATTGAAAATTTTATAAAAGTTCTAAAAAATACATATCCTGATGCAACTTGTAGTTTAGATTTTAAAACACCTTTTCAATTAGTTGTTGCAGTTATGCTTTCAGCACAATGCACTGATGAGAGAATTAATCAAACAACTCCAGAATTATTTAAAAGATGTAAAACTATTCAAGATTTTATAGATATCGATTTAAAAGAATTAGAAAAAATAATTTATCCTTGTGGTTTTTATAAAAATAAAGCAAAAAATATAAAGTTATGTGCAAACCAAATTTTAAAAAACTTTAACGGAGTTGTGCCTAACACTATGAATGAACTTCTAACTTTAGCTGGAATTGGTAGAAAAAGTGCTAATGTTATTTTGCTAGAAGTTTTTGGAATTGCAAATGGTATTGCTGTTGATACTCATGCAAAGAGAATTTCTAATAGAATTGGGCTTTCTTCTGAATCTAATCCAGAAAAAATTGAACAAGATTTATTAAAAATTATTCCAAAAGAATATTTAAAAGATGTTAATCATCTTTTTGTTTGGCATGGTCGCAAAACTTGTAACTCTAGAAAACCTCTTTGTAAAAATTGTTCTGTAAAAGAATATTGTAATTATTATAATTCAAAAAGCTCTAACTAACTTTTATTGAATATTTTTTGTAATTTAGGAAAAATTATTGTAGTAAGAGGTGATATCATTGACAAATATCAATTGCACTTTAGATTGTATTTATCAAGTTGATGGAAAATGCTCTTATGATATTATTTCTAATTCTAATTTATGTACAAATTCTGAATGTGCATACTTTTGTAAAACAGCTCAAAAATAATTGAGCTGTTTTACTATTTTTTAAATTCGTCTAATACTTTTGCTAAATATTTCATACTTGTTAAACATTGTTCTAATGTATTTCCAGTAGCACCAACTTCTATAATACATGCTGCTTCTCCAAGATGCTGATTATACCTTGAATCTCTTACAATCATTGGTTTAAATAAACCTGGATATAATTCATTTGCTTTTCTCTGTAATTCTATTGCAAATTTTAAATTTGATTGCCAATTAGGGTGATATAATCCTCCTCCATTTGTTCCTATAACAAACATTAATTGAGCTGCCACATCTTCTCCTATTTTTACACTTGGATCATAATTGCTTTTGCTTCCAATAGCATCTCTATGCAAATCGATTATTATGTCACTATTATTTGTTTTTAAAATGTTCTCAACTGTTGCTAGAGATCTAGTATATGATCCAGAATATGCAGGATAATCATGATATGTTTTATCGTGTGTTACATTAAATCCATATGTGGTTAAATATTTAGTTAATTCATCTCCTACTCTTGCAACAGAATAATTTAAGTCTGTTGTTCTGAAGTTTCCTGTCTGCTCATATGGATATTGCTCACTCGGTGTATAACTTTCACATGTATGTGTATGAAATATTAAAACATTTTCTTTATTTATATCTTGTGAAATGTCTAGTATTGAATTATTTATTTCAAATGAAGTTTCATTTTTTATTTTTACTCCGTCTATTTCTACATTATAGCTTTCTGTTATTAAATTTTTTGTTACTATTTCTGTTTGCACATTACTTGATGTTTCTTCATTAATAATAGCTTCTTTTTGATCATTTTCTGCTTCTGCTGTTTCTTCTATATTTACATTTGTAAAATCTTTTTCTCCTTCTATTCTTGCTAGTTCTATTTTTAAAATTTTATCAGCAAATGTCTCTTCCGCTTCTTCTTCATCCTCTTTTATCATATTATTTGCTAAATAATATGTGTTTTCTATACCTGGTATTTCGCTGTTTAAACATTTTATTATTTGTTCAGATATATTAATTTGTAAAATTTCATTTGTTTCAAATTTATTAACTATTTTTGTTATCAAAAATATAGTTATAATAATTACTATAAAAATGGTTATTCGTATACATGATTTTTTTGCATCTATTACTGTAACATTAAACATATTTTTCTCCTTGCTATAATGTTCCTATATATATTATATGTTTATGTTTGTCTTTTTAGAACAAATGCTTTTACATTAATCTTGGTTTTAATTCTAAATAAATTGGCTTTTCTTCTTTTATCATTGTACTTTTCCCATGTCCTGTATATACAATAGTTTCATCTGGTAAAATCATTAATTTCTTTGTAATTGAATTAATAATATCACAAAAATCTCCTGTTGGCACATCAGTTCTTCCCCAAGCACCTCTAAATAAAGTATCTCCAGAAAATAATAGTTTTTCTTGTTCACAATAAAGGCAAGATCCACCAGATGTATGTCCAGGTGTGTGTATTACTTTGAACTCTAGTTCTCCTAAATGCAGCAAATCGTTATCATCAACTCTTGAGTCAGCTTCAATAGTTATTTCTTGTGAAGTTATATAATAAGATAAATTTTTATTGGCATCTAATAAATTTTCTGCATCACTTCTTTCTACAATAACTATTCCTCCATATCTTTGTTT
The DNA here is from genome assembly GCA_944393125.1 of uncultured Clostridia bacterium. Classification (GTDB taxonomy): domain Bacteria; phylum Bacillota; class Clostridia; order TANB77; family CAG-508; genus CAG-269. The sequence continues at coordinate 23,315 of CALXZB010000007.1, forward strand.
TAACTCTTTTACTCCTCCTATATGATCACCATGGCAATGTGTTAAATAAATATATTTTAACTTTGCATGTAATATGTCCAGCATTTCTATTATTTTATCCACATCACCAGCAGGATCAACAACCATAGTTTCTCGAGTTTTTTCATCTTGTATAATATAACAATTAGTTGCATCACCAACCCATGTTTTAATCTTTAGTTCTTTTAAAATCATTTTTTCTCCTTTCCTTTAGAAATTTATTTTTTTCTATTTACTTCATACACACTGTCTATTTTACGTAATTCTCTAATTATTTTATTTAGGCTTTCTAAATTATTTACTTCTATTGTAATTTCTGTTATTGCTATTCTCTCTTTAGTTGCTTTTGCATTAACACCTAAAAGTTTTACTTTTGAGTCATTAACTTTTTGTACTATATCTGCTAATAATCCATTTCTATCGTTTGCAAAAATTTCAATTTCTACTGTATATGTTACTTTTTCTTGATTGTACCACTCAACTTCAATTATTCTATTATCTTCTTTTAGTAATTCGTTTACATTAGAACAGTCTTTTCTGTGTACAGAAACACCTCTTCCTTTTGTAATATATCCAATAATTTCATCTCCTGGCAATGGATTACAACATTTTGAAAGTTTTACTAAACAATTGTCTATTCCTTTTACAATAATACCTGTGTTTGAAGGTTTTGTAATTTCTTTTTTTGCTGTTGATAATTCTTCTATTTTATCTTCAATTGGTTCTTCTTTATGTTCTTTTCTATATTCAATTAACATTCTTGCAATAATTTTAGTTGCTGTCATTGCTCCAAATCCAACAGCAGCATACATTTCTTCTAAATTTTTGTATTTATATCTTTCTAACATTGGGTTAATGTATTCTTGCTTGAATAAGTCTATATATAGAATTCCTATTCTTTTTAATTCTTTTTCTATTGATTCTTTTCCTTTTTCTATATTTTCAGCTTTTTTCTCTTTTTTAAACCATTGTTGAATTCTATTTTTAGCTTGAGAACTTTTTACAAACTTTAGCCAATCCATACTTGGACCTTTTGAATTTTCTGATGTTATAATTTCAATAATGTCTCCATTTTTTATTGGAGTGATTATTGGAACCATTTTACTATTAATTTTAGCACCTGTCATGTGATTACCAATCTCAGCATGTATGCTATACGCAAAATCTATTGGAGTAGCTCCTCTTGGCAAAACTTTTATTGCTCCTTTAGGAGTAAATACATATACCTCATCTTCAAATAGTTCTGTTTTTAGTGTTTCTAAAAATTGTTGTGGGTCTTGCATTTCCTGTTGCCATTCTAAAGTTTCTCTTAGCCATGCTAATTTGTCTTCTTGTACTTGAACTATTTTTTGTCCTTTTTTGCTTCCATAGTTTGCTTCTTTATATGCCCAGTGTGCCGCAATTCCGTATTCTGCTATTCTATGCATGTCCCAAGTTCTTATTTGAACTTCAAAAGGTGTTCCTTTTTCTCCTAATAATGTTGTGTGTATTGATTGGTACATATTGGTTTTTGGTACTGCAATATAGTCTTTAAATCTTCCTGGCATTGGATTATACATTTCATGTACAATTCCTAATGCTGTATAACAATCTTTTACAGAATTTACTATTATTCTTAATGCAAATAAATCATATATTTGGTCTAGTGTTTTGTTGTCTCTTTGCATTTTTCTATATATACTATATAAGTGTTTTGCTCTTCCTGTTACTTCAGCATCTATGTGTTGTTTTTTTAACTGAACCCTTATATCCTCCATGATTTTTTCTATGAATTTTAGTCTTTCTTCTCTTTTTTGCTCTATTCCTTTTACTAGCTCATCATGTTCCTCAGGATACAAATATTTAAAGCCTAAATCTTCTAATTCCCATTTCATTGAATATAATCCAAGTCTATTTGCAAGTGGTGCATATAATTGCATTGTTTCTTGTGCTATTGCTATTTGTCTTTCTTTTCTTAAGTATTGAAGAGTTTTCATATTGTGTAATCTATCTGCTAATTTGATTATTATTACTCTTATGTCTTTTCCCATTGCAAGAAACATTTTTCTATAATTCTCTACTTGGTTTTCTTCTATTGTTGTATATTGTATTTGCTTTAACTTAGTTACACCATCTACCATTTCAGCAATTTCTGTTCCAAATTCTTTTTCAATATCTTCATATGTTGCATCTGTATCTTCAACAACATCATGCAATATTGCTGCACATATTGTTTGTTCATCTAATCCTAATTCTGCAATTGTATATGCTACATTTGTTGGATGTATTATATATGGTTCTCCAGATTTTCTTTTTTGATCACCATGTTTCAAAACAGCATAATTATATGCTTTTTGTATTAATTTTGTGTCTGGCCATCTTTTATTTTTTTTGACTTTATCCAATATATCTTTTATTGTATTGTTTTGAGCCATAGTTATTCCCCCTTTTTAGAACGCATTCAATAATAACAATAAGCTTCTTTTTTATTTTTAAATTGATCTCATTAAATCTTTTATGTTTATTTGTATATTATCTACTCCATTAAATGAATTTATTTCAAGATTTCCTACAACATCTATCTTATCTCCTATTTTGTAGTCATTTGATAATTCACCTAAATTAAATCCTATTGCATTTACTATATTTTTATTGCCTTTCAATGTTAATTTTAAATGTTTTCCTTCTGAAAGTGCTCTAATTGAGTCTATTTTTAAGTTTCTAATCATAAATAATGGTGTTTTATTTTCTTCTCCAAATGGTTCTAGTTCTTTCAAACTTTCTACCATTTCTTTGTTTGTTTCTTCTAAGTCAATTTGTGCATCTATTTTTAATATTGGGACAATTTCTTCTATATTTCTTTCTTTAGATATTTGTTCTAATTCTTTTTTGAACATTTCTAAATTTTCTTTTTTTACACTGATTCCTACTGCCATTGAATGTCCACCAAATTTTTCTATTGCATTTTTACATTGTGTTAGAGCTTCATATAAGTCAAAACCAGGTATACTTCTTCCTGACCCTTTTCCTATGTTATCTTCTTCGCATAATAATATACTTGGCTTAAAATATAATTCTGTAATTTTAGATGATACTATACCTATTACACCATGATGCCAATTTTTCCCCATTACAACTATTGTATTTTTATTAGCAAGTCCATCTCTTTCTATTTGCATTATTGCATCTGTATATATGTTTTTTTCTGTTTCTTGTCTTAATCTGTTATATTCATTTAATTTCTGTGTAAGTTCATTTACTTCATTTATGTCTTTTGATAAAAATAGTTTTAGTGCTTCTTCTTGATGTCCCATTCTTCCACATGCATTTATTCTTGGTGCTACCCCAAAAGATATTGTGCTTGAATCTATTTTACTATATCCTGATGCCTGCAATATCGCTTTTAATCCTAAATTTCTTGTTTGCTCTACTAATTTTAATCCTAGTTTTACTATTACCCTATTTTCATCAACTAATGGTACTATATCTGATATTGTTCCTATACATACAATATCTAAATATTTTAAATATTCTTTTTCATCTAAATTTAATTCTGTTCCTATTGCTTGAATTAATTTAAAGACTACTCCAACTCCTGCTAAATTTCTAAATGGATATTTATTGTCTTTTCTTTTTGCATCTACAATTGCAAGTGCTTTTGGTAATTCATTTCCAGGTTCATGATGATCTGTTATTATAGTTTCTATTCCTAATTTATTTGCATATTCAACTTCTTCTATTGCAGATATTCCACAGTCTACAGTTATCATTAAAGTATATCCTTGATTTGCTATTTCTTTTACTGCGTTTTCATTTAGACCATATCCTTCTTCTAGTCTATTTGGAATATATTCTGCAATATCTAGTCCTCTTTCGACAAGAAAACTTTTTAATACAGTTACACTAGTTATTCCATCTACATCATAATCCCCATATATAATCGTTTTTTCCTGGTTTTTTATTGCTTTTACTATTCTTTTTACTGCAATGTCCATATCTGGCATTTCATATGGATTGTAGAAATCATTTCGTTTTGGATTTAAAAATTTGAATATTTGTTTTTCTTCTGTTATTCCTCTGTTAACTAATATTGTTGCTAATAATTTATTTAAATTATATTTTTTTTGAAGTTCTTCTATTTTTTCTTCTTCTACTTGATATATTTGCCATTTTTTTGTCATTTTATTTCCTTTCTTTTATTAAAATTTCTTGAATTCATTTTACTATTATTACAGAAAAATATCAAGTTTTTTCTTACTATTTCATTATTCTTTCTCTTTTAAACAATTTTGTGGCCAGTTGTTTAATCTCAACTAGCCACATTGTATATAATATTAATTTTATATTAGTCTATATCTTCTTCATTTTCTTCTGGTAATTCTTCTCCTAGACTTTGTTCAAATGCTTTAGCAAAATTATCTCTAACCTTTTTTTCGACTTCTTTAAGAAGTTCTGGACGTTCTACTAAATATCTCTTAGCATTTTCTCTACCTTGGCCTATTCTTTCTCCATTATAGCTAAACCATGAGCCACTCTTTTCTACAATATCTAAGTTTACAGCCATGTCAAAAATATTTCCTTCTTTTGATATTCCTTGTCCATATAATACATCAAATTCAGCTTCTCTAAAAGGTGGAGCTACTTTATTTTTTATAACTTTTACTCTTACTCTATTTCCTGTTACTACACCATCTTGCTTAATATTTTCTATTTTTCTAATATCCATTCTTACAGAAGCATAGAATTTTAATGCTCTTCCTCCTGTTGTTGTTTCTGGATTTCCAAACATTACTCCTATTTTTTCTCTTAATTGGTTTATAAATATTAATACTGTTTTAGATTTATTAATTGCTCCAGCAAGTTTTCTTAGTGCTTGTGACATTAGTCTTGCTTGAAGTCCCATATGTGAATCTCCCATATCTCCATCAATTTCTGCCTTTGGTACTAATGCTGCAACTGAGTCTACTACTATAACATCTAATGCACCACTTCTAACTAATGCTTCTGTTATTTCTAGAGCTTGTTCTCCTGTATCTGGTTGTGATACTATTAAATTGTCTATATCTACCCCTAGTTTTTTTGCATATACAGGGTCTAAAGCATGTTCAGCATCTATAAAAGCTGCTTCTCCTCCCATTTTTTGAGCTTCTGCTATTACATGTAATGCTAGTGTTGTTTTTCCTGATGATTCTGGCCCAAATACCTCTATAATTCTTCCTCTAGGTACTCCACCTATTCCTAATGCTATATCTAAACTTAATGCTCCTGTAGGTATTGCTTCTACCTCCATAGCTTTAAATTCTCCTAATTTCATAACTGAGCCTTTTCCAAATTGTTTTTCTATTTGGCTCATTGCAACTTCTAGTGCTTTTCTTTTTTCTAAGTTTTCTTCCATATTTTTTCCTCCTAAATTTATATGAACTCTTGTTCGATAAGTACAATATATACCGAATTTAATCTTTTGTCAAGTTATTTTTAAAATTATTTTTGTTTTTATTCTTTATACCAATTGTTTATATCTATAAAAATGTTATACCAATTTGCTGTAATATTTCCTCTAAGTGACCAACTACTATCTATTGAATAGTAACTACTATATAATCCAATATAAGGTTTCTGTTCATTAAAAATTTCACGAATTCTAGTATATTTTTCTTTAAGTAAATCTTCATTTGAAATATTTTTAACTTCACTTATTAATGTGTTTAATTCTTCATTATTGAAATTAGCATAATTGTTTTGTCCAAAATAAGTTTCTAAGTTTGGACTTAAAGAACTAGTTATCCCTGTAATTATAGCATCATAGTTTTTATTATTTAAATAATTGTTATATTGATTGTCACTTGCTTTAATTATACTAATCTTAATTCCAATATTTTCTAAGTCTGCTTTGATTTTTTCTGCTACTTCTACTCTTTTTGAATTAGAGTTTTGTACTACAAGTTTGAAGCTTAATGTTTTTGTAGAATAATTTTCTGTTTTTTGCCATTTATTATACTTAAATTCCCATCCATTTTGCTCTAGTATTTGTTTTGCTAAATCTATGTTATATGAGTTGTCTGTACTTTCTCCTTTTAGCCAACTTCCATAATCTAATGGATAGTCTGTTACTTTATATTTTCCATTAAATAATGAATTTACAATTTCTTCTCTATTTATCGCATGTGATATTGCATTTCTAACTTCTACATTAGCTAAAATTCCTTTTTGAGTGTTTAATGCAATAAAATCAAAATCTCTTCCTGCACTTTCTTGTTTGTTATATCCTATTGTTCCTATATAATTTTCAACCTCTGTATTTGTTGTTGTTATAACATCTATTTTTCCTAGTTTAAAAGCATTATATAGTTCTCCTAATGTTTCATATTTTGATATTGTTATCTTTTCAAGTGTTAATTCTTCTCTTGTGTAATATTCATTTTTGTTTAAAATTATTGCATTACTAATATTTTGAACTATTTTATATTTACCTGTGCTAACAGGTGTATTGTTTTTGTCTGTTGTTGTAAAATCTTGTCCTTCATAATATTTTTGACTTACTATTGGGAAAATTAGATTATATTCAAAAAATGGTATTTCACTATCTGTTGTTATTTGCAATGTATCATCATCTATTTTTTGAGTTCCTACTATATTTTGTACATTACTTGAGTAAATTGATTGTACTTGTTTTAATGTGTCTATTGTAAAAATTACGTCTTCTACTGTAAATAAATTTCCATCAGACCATTTTATATTATCTTTTATTTTTATTAAATATGTATTAGAACTTGTTTTGGCCCAATCATCTGCTAAGCAATTCTGTAATTTGTATTCTTCATCAAGTTCTAGTAATGGCTCATAAATTATTTTTGTAATTTCTTGTATGTGTTTATTTTTACTTAAAATTGGATTTATTGTGTCAAATTCAGCAACTCCTAGATTAATTTCTTTTACTATTTCTATTTCATCATTTTGGTTTGTATTTTCAATTTCATTTTCTGTTTTTTTATCATTATTGATTTTATAAATTACAGCAATTACAATTGCAAGTATAAATATTATAAATATATACTTTATAATATTGCCTTTCATATTTTATTTCATCCTTTCACTATTCTCTTATTTTTTTATAATATCTTATTGTTATATTTTTTTCAAGTACTTTTATACATAAATAGTAAGATTTTTATTTCTTTTATCAAACAAAAAGGGAGCCTTAAAATGCCCCCTTTTATATATTTTATTAACTGCAATCTATTTTCTTGTTTCCACTATCAATTTAATTCCTGTTCGGTCTTCCCCCTCAACCTCAACTTCTGCAAAGGCTGGTATACATACTAAGTCTACTCCTGCTGGTGCTACAAATCCTCTTGCTATTGCTACTGCCTTTACTGCTTGGTTTAGAGCTCCTGCTCCGATTGCTTGCATTTCTGCTTTTTGTGATTCCTTTACTAATCCAGCTATAGCTCCTGCTACAGAATTTGGATTAGATTTTGATGAAATTTTTAAAATTTCCATTTCTTTTTTGCCTCCTATAATTTAATTTTTGTTGCAACTTTTACATTGTGTATTTTACAACATTTGGAAATTGTTGTCTAGTATTTTTGGAAATTTTTTCCTTATTTTCATCGCAGGTTTCGACAGTCTTTTTATTTGTATAAAATTCTTTTTATATCTGTAACTTTACAGTTTAAGTCATCTATATCAAATATAACTCCACTTAATATGCATTCACCTTCTGCTAATTTATATTTTTCTGGTAGTGTTGTTTCAAATCTTTTTATTGATGCATCTACATCCATTCCTATTACAGAGTTTTTTGGTCCAGTCATTCCTATATCTGTTATGTATGCTGTACCTTTTGGTAGGATTTGCTCATCTGCTGTTTGTACATGTGTATGTGTCCCAAATAAAGCAGTTATTTTTCCGTCTAAATATCTTGCTATTGCAATTTTCTCTGCTGTAGCTTCTGCATGAAAATCAATTATTATTATATCTACTTTATTTTTTATTTCTTCTACCATTTCTTTTGCCATTATGAAAGGATTTTCTGATAATATATTTATATCTACTCTTCCTATAAAATTCATTACTGCAATTTTTCTTCCATTGCATTCATATATTCCTATTCCTTTTCCTACAACTCCTTTAGGATAATTTGCAGGTCTAAGTAATTTAGGATTGTCTATAAAATTGAATATATCTTTTTTGCCCCAAGTATGATTTCCCATTGTTATAACATCAGTTCCAGCTTCTATTATGTCTTTAAAATTTCTTTCTGTAATTCCCATTCCACCTGCTGAGTTTTCTCCATTAGTAATAACAAAATCTATTTTCTCGTTTTCTTTTATTTGTGGAAGCATTTCTTTTAATTTTCTAACTCCTGATTCTCCAACAATATCTCCAACAGCTAATATTCTCATTTTTTACCTTCTTTCTGTATTTTTTACTTTCACATTTTATCATGTTGCTAATAGTTAGTCAAGTTTTCTTTATTAGTTTTATTATGTTATAAATGGCAAAAATATTATATTTTTTGATTTTTGTTTTGTCAACAAAAATCATTCGACAATAATGAAATGATTTTATATATATTTAGTCTTTTTTTTATAATGTGTCATATATTTTATTATGTAAGGAGGATCCTTATGAAAAAATATAAATTAGCAGTTGTAGGTGCAACTGGTTTAGTTGGCAGAACAATTCTTAAAGTTTTAGAAGAAAAAAATTTATTGAATTTTGAATGTACTTTATTTTGTTCAAAAAAATCTGCTGGTCAAAAATTAGTTTTATTTGGTAAAGAACATATTACTAAAGAGTTAACTGAATATTCTTCTAATGAAAAATTTGATTTTGCAATATTTTCTGCTGGAGCTAATATTTCTAAGTTTTTTGCTCCTTTATTTGCTAATAATGGATGCATAGTTATTGATAATAGTAGTGCTTTTAGAATGGATGATGATGTTCCTTTAATTATTCCAGAAGTTAATTTTCAAGATATAAAAAAACATCATAATATTATAGCTAATCCTAATTGTTCAACGATTCAAGGAGCCGTCGTTTTAAAGCCTTTAGATGATATTTTTAAAATTAAAAGGATTGTTTTTTCTACTTATCAAGCTGTATCTGGTGCTGGAAAGTTAGGGTTACAAGATTTAGAAAATAGAGCAAATAGTCTTTCTCTTTTGAAATTCCCTCATCCTATTTATGATAACTGTTTACCACAAATTGATATTTTTATGATTAATAAATATACAAAAGAAGAAATGAAAATAATTAATGAAACTAGAAAAATTCTAAATCATCCTAATTTACCAATTACTGCGACTGCTGTTCGTGTTCCTGTTACTAATTGTCATGGAGAAAGTATAAATATTGAATTTGAAAAAGCTTGTTCAACTGAAAAAACTTTAGAAATTCTAAAAAATTCTCCAGGAGTAATAGTCCAAGATGATATAAGTAATTCAATATATCCCTTAGCTTCAACTTCAACAGGTCATAATGAAGTTTTTGTAGGAAGAATACGTAAAGATTATAGTGTTAAAAATGGATTAAACTTATGGGTTGTTGCTGATAATCTTCGAAAAGGTGCTGCTACTAATGCAATTCAGATTATGGAAAAACTAATAGAAACGGAGGTGCTTTATAAATGAAAAATCTTCTGTTCACGGGTGTTGCAACAGCTTTGGCTACTCCTTTTAATGAAAAAGGTGTTAATCTACAAGAATTTAAAAAATTTATTGACTTTCAGATTAGTTCTGGTATAAATGCTCTTGTGGTTTGTGGAACTACAGGAGAAGCTAGCACTATGACTTCTGTAGAAAAAATACAAGCCATTGAATGTGCAGTTTCTTTTTCTCAAAAAAGAGTTCCGATAATTGTTGGCACAGGTTCAAATGATACTTCTGTTGCAATAATTAATTCTATTATTGCAGAAGAACTTGGAGCTGATGGTCTTTTATTAGTAACTCCATATTATAATAAAACTACACAAGAAGGTTTGATTAAACATTTTAAAACTATTGCTTCTTCTGTTTCTATTCCTATTATTTTGTACAATGTTCCTAGTAGAACTGGAATAAATATTTTGCCAGAAACTTGTTTAGAACTTTCTAAAGTTGATAATATTATTGGAATTAAAGAAGCCAGTGGAAATATTTCACAGGTTGCTAAAATTGCTGAACTTTGTGGTGATAATTTTGCTATTTACTCTGGTAATGATGATCAAATTGTTCCTATATTGTCTTTAGGTGGTAAAGGTGTTATTTCTGTACTTTCTAATATAAAGCCAAAACTTACTTGTGATATTGTTAATTCTTTTTTTAAAAATAATGTAAGTGATGCCTGTTCGTATCAATTACAAGCTTTACCATTAATTGAAAAATTATTTGAAGAAGTTAATCCTATACCTGTTAAATCTGCAATTAATATGATTGGATTTGATTTTGGAATTCCTCGCCTACCTTTAGTTGAATGTTCTTCTACTTTGAAAAAAGAAATTCAAAATCTACTAGTTGAAAATCAACTTTAATTTAGCTTTCAAAAAAATTGTACTTACTATACTAAGTAAGTACAACTTTTTTATTTTTTCCTTTTATATAACTTTTCAAAATTTTCTTTTGAGTCATCTATTTTTTCTCGAATTTCAGCTTTTGAATTATCTATTTTTATACGAATTTCTTCTTTTGATTCTTCAATTTTCTTTTTTATATCTTCCCATCTCTCATATAGAACATTTTCTTTGATTCTAGGGAATGCTCGAACAAGTCTTCTGTATAGAGCCATTTTCTTTCTAACAATTTTCTTAACTTTGTCAGAAATTTCATTTGTATTGTCCTTAAATTCTTTAGATATTTCTTTTAAATTGAAGATTATTTTAAATGAAACTACAACATCTATAATAAAAAATATGCTTATTATACTTAAAATAATATTTATTATTATACTTGGAATAACATTTAAGTATTTTATAAAAAATGGATTTATCCATATTGTAATTACAGTTCCTGCAATTCCAAAAGGTATTAATGTTTCAAGACATATACGTCCATTTATATTGAATTTTCTTTGACTATAATCCCACCATCTTGCTTTAAATATTTTTTCCATAACAAAACTTGTTAAATATTCCAAGGTTCCACAAATCAAAATCGATAAGAAAAAAGTTGCTGATAAATCATCATGGTATTTGTGTAATAAAATTGTTATTAGTATAACTCCACATCCATATATTGGGCAATATGGACCTATTAAAAATCCTCTATTTACGAATTTCTTTTCTCTTATAGAAATTTGTATTGTTTCCATTGCCCAGCCCATAAATGAATATATATAAAACAGTGCTATATATTGTTCTATTTTGATTATCATACATTCTCCTTTTTCACATTATTATTTGTTTTATTTTCTTTTTCTAATATTTTTTTCTGTTTTTGCTTTAACTTCAAATTATCTTTAGCTACAGTCATAAGAAGTTTAATTCTATTAGTTTGATTTGCTTCACTTGCTCCTGGGTCATAGTCAACCGGCACAATGTTTGCATCAGGGTACATATCTCTAATTGTTTTTATAACACCTTTTCCAACAACATGGTTTGGTAAACAAGCAAATGGTTGAACACATACAATGTTAGGAATTCCATTTTCTATATATTCAAGCATTTCTGCTGTTAAAAACCATCCTTCTCCAGTTTGATTTCCTGTTGATAATACAGATTTTACATTATCAGCAAGATGCCAAATATCACATGTTGGTAAATATCCTTTTTTAGATTTTTCTAAAGCTTTTCTTGTATCTTTTTCAAACAAATCTATTAGTTTTATTATAGATTTGAATAACATCGCTTTTTTATTGTTATTTTTAAGTATTTGACTTGATATTACATTGTTACTTGCAATAAATTTAATAAATCCCATAAAGTCTGGTAAAACTACTTCTGCCCCTTCTTTTTCTAATAAGTTAGCAACAAAATTATTTCCAAATGGGTGATATTTTATTAATATTTCCCCAACTATTCCTACTTTTGGCTTTTCTTTTTGTTCATTCCATTCAATTTTTTCAAAATCTTCTACTATTTCATATATACTATTTGAAAATTCTTTGTTTTTTGCAGATAATAGTTTTTTACATTTTTCCATCCACTTATTAAATTTTTTTTCTGTTTCTCCTTTGTTTTTTTCATATGGTCTATTTTTGTATAACATTTTTTGTAATAGATCTCCATATATTACTGCTCGTAATAATTGTTCAAGTAATGGAAGTGTTAGTTTAAATCCCGGATTTTTTTCCATTCCTACTATATTAAATGATATAACTGGTATTTTCTCAAGTCCTGCATCTTTTAATGCCTTACGAATAAATCCAATATAATTTGTAGCTCTACATCCTCCTCCTGTTTGTGACATTATTAGTGCAGTTTTATCTAAATCATATTCTCCTGATTCTAATGCTTCTATCATTTGTCCTGTTGTTATAATAGATGGATAACATGCATCATTATTTACATATTTTAGTCCTGTTTCAATTGTGTGTGGTGTACATTCTTTTAAAAGTTTTGCTTTATATCCTTGATTAGTTAATACTGTTTCTAAAAATTCAAAATGAATTGGTGCCATTTGTGGTATTAAAATGGTATAATCTTTTTTCATTTCCTCTGTAAATGGTACTCTATTTAGTTCATATTTTCCTGTTGCTTTCTCCTCATTTTTAGAGTTTAAACGTTTGTTAATACTTGCTAATAAAGAACGTAATCTAATTCTTACAGCTCCTAGATTATTTACTTCGTCTATCTTAATTAGAGTATACATTTTTCCAAAACTCGTTAAAATTTCTTCGACTTGATCTGTTGTTACAGCATCAACTCCACATCCAAATGAATTTATTTGTACAAGTTCTAAATTATCATGTCTACCTACAAAATCTGCTGCAGCATATAATCTTGAGTGAAACATCCATTGGTCTACAACTCTAAGTGGTCTTTCTGGTAATGTTTTATCTGCAATACTATCTTCTGTTAGTACACACATTCCTAAACTTGTTATAACTGTATCAATTCCATGATTTATCTCAGGATCTACATGATATGGTCTACCTGCTAAAACAATTCCTTTTAATTTGTTTTTTTCTATATATTCAAGGGTTTCTTTTCCTTTATTATGAATATCTTCTCTACATTTTTGGTATTCTGCTTCTGCTTTTGCAATAGCTTCTTTTAATTCTTTTTTATTAAAATTATATTCTTTAAATTCTTCAAGCTCTAGCATTCTTTTCATTAATTGTTTAGGCTCAAATGGTAAGAAAGGATTCATAAATTTTATGTTATTAGTCTTTATTTCTTCAACATTATTTTTAATTACCTCTGAATAAGAAATTACAATTGGACAATTATATCTATTATTTGCATCTGAATATTCTTTTCTTGAATATGGCATACATGGATAAAATATTGTTTTTATTCCTTTTTTTATAAGGCTTTCAATATGTCCATGTGATAATTTAGCAGGATAACATACAGATTCAGATGGCATTGATTCCATTCCTTTTTCATAGATTTTTCTTGTACTTTTTTCTGAAATTACAACTCTAAATCCTAAGTTTGTAAATAATGTAAACCAAAATGGATAATCTTCATACATGTTTAAAACTCTTGGAATTCCTATAGTTCCTCTTGGTGCATCCTTTTCTTCTAATGGTTTATAATTAAATAATCTCTCATATTTGTATTTTACTAAATTAGGAAGTTCTTGATGACTATTTATAATTCCTTCACCTTTTTCGCATCTGTTTCCAGATATATATTTTTTTCCATTACTAAATTTGTTTATTGTTAATTGGCAATGATTTTCACATCCATTACACCTTGTATGAGATATTTTTATGTCTAAACTATTTATTTGTTCTATTGTAGCTATAGTTGACTTATATTCCATATCCATATTTGCTTCATATTGTTCACATGCCAAAAGCGCCATTCCATATGCTCCCATTAGTCCTGCGATGTCTGGTCTTATAACATTTCTTCCAACTATCAGTTCAAAAGCTCTTAATACTGCTTCATTATAAAAAGTTCCTCCTTGTACAACTATATGGCTTCCTAATTTTTTGGTGTCTCTAATTTTCATTACTTTTTGAATAGCATTTTTAATTACTGAATATGATAATCCTGCTGAAATATCTCCAACTGAATATCCTTCTTTTTGGGCTTGTTTTATTTTTGAGTTCATGAAAACTGTACATCTTGATCCCAAATCTACTGGGTTCTTAGCTTCTATTGCTTCTTTTACAAATTCTTCTATACTTAAGTTTAAACTTTTAGCAAATGTTTCTATAAATGAGCCACATCCAGATGAACATGCTTCATTTAGCATTATGTTATCTATTGTATTATTTTTTAACTTGATATATTTCATATCTTGTCCACCAATGTCTACTATACTGGTGACTTTAGGTTCAAATTTTTTAGCTGCTGTATAATGTGCAATTGTTTCAATTTCATTTAAATCTATATTTAATGCTGTTTGTATTAATTTTTCTCCATATCCTGTTACTCCACTATATCTAATAATAGCCTCTTTAGGTATAATCTTATATAATTCTTCAAGCATTTCAATAACACTTTGAAGAGGTTTTCCTTCATTACTTTTATATAGTGAATATAACAATGTTCCTTCTCTATCTATTACAACCAATTTTGATGTTGTTGAACCTGCATCAATTCCTACAAAGCAGTCTCCTTTATACTTAGTTAAATCTTTTTTTAGAACTTTATCTTTTTCATGTCTTGTTTTAAATTCTTCGTATTCTACATTTGTTTTAAATAATGGTTGCAATGGCTGAGTAGTATTATCTTTTGAAGCTTTCAGTACTTGTATTTTACTTTTTAGTTTTTCTACACTTATAGGTATCATGTCTTTTGATTCTAAACAAGCTCCTTTAGCAACAAGTAAATGTGGTTCCTCTGGAACTATTGTCTGTTCAGGTGTTAAGTGTAATGTTTCTATAAATCTTGCTCTTAATTCTGGAATATATGTTAATGGTCCTCCTAAAAAAGCAACATTTCCTCTTATAGGTCTTCCACATGCCAAACCGCTTATTGTCTGATTTACAACAGCTTGTAATATAGAAACTGCGATATCTTCTTTTTCTGCGCCTTCATTTAATAATGGTTGTACATCTGTTTTAGCAAATACACCACAACGTGATGCTATTGGATATATAGTTTTATATCCTTTTGCTAATTCATTTAATCCACTTGTATCTGTATTTAGCAATGAGGCCATCTGATCTAAAAATGCCCCTGTTCCTCCTGCACATGTTCCATTCATTCTCTGTTCAATAGATTTACCAAAATAGATTATTTTTGCGTCTTCTCCTCCTAGTTCTATTGCAACATCTGTTTGTGGAATATATTTTTCTACTGCCCTTTTGCATGCAATAACTTCTTGTATAAATGGTACATCTAAAAAGTTAGCTGTACTCATTGCTCCAGAACCTGTTAATGCTATTGTAAATTCATTATTTTTATATTTTTCAACTAAATCTTCTAATACTTTACATACTGTATTTTTTGTATCTGAATAATGCCTTTTATATGATGTTTCTATTATATCAAAATTTTTATCCATTACTGCAATTTTTACAGTTGTTGAACCTACATCCATTCCTATGTGTAATACTTCTTTCATCATTTTTCTCCTATATTATAAAATCAATTCATAAATAAATATACCATATTTGCTTGCTTTTTTCAAGCAAAGAACTATTCATTTCTTAACGCTTCTACTGGATCACGTTTGGCAGCAAATTTAGCTGGTATTAGTCCTGCAATCATTGTAAGAACAATGCTTATTATAACTAATATTATAGCTCCGGTTGTTGGTAATTTTGCTATTCCATAAATACCTGCTATTGCTTTTATTCCTATATTGATAGGTATATTTAAAAGTAATGTTGCTCCTATTCCTATTAATCCTGCAATTAATCCAACTATTAAAGTTTCTGCATTAAATACTCTTGATATATCTTTTTTTGACGCTCCAATACTTCTTAATATTCCTATTTCTTTTGTTCTTTCTAGAACAGATATATATGTTATAATTCCTATCATTATTGATGAAACTATTAAAGATATTCCAACAAATGCAATTAATGCATAACTTATTGCGTCAATGATTTTTGAAATAGATTTCATCATAATTCCTACTATATCTGTATAATTTATAACATTTTCTTCTTTTCCATCATTAGTTTGCTTATTATTATATTCACTAATTCTTGTTATTATCATATCTTTAGCTTCAAAGTCTTTTGGATATATGTTAATTGTTGATGGTTTATTTAAATCTACAACTCCTAGTTTTGAAAGATTATTTTCATATGTTGCATTAACATTTGATGTATATGTTGTCATTAGTTCTGCAAGTTCTTCTTGTGTTAATGTTGCCATATATGCCTTTTGTTCATTTGACAATTGTGAAAATTCAAATGTTGATTCACTATCTTTTGAAAATTCTAAACCTGTAAATACATTTATATTTGGATTTTCCTTTTGCTCTTTTACTATTTCTGTGTCATTTATCTTATTTATTACATATTCTTTTAATTCTTTATTATATCCTATAAGACCTGCTCCTGATGATGTTACTGTTTGCTCATTAGGTTTTATTATTCCAACAATTTGGATTTCTTCTGCATTATTAACTAATTCTTCCATATATTTTGTATCTTCAGACATGTCTTGCCAAGCATTTCCAACTTTTTTATAATAATCTGTGTTTAATATAATTTTAAATTTATAATTTAGGAGATCTTCATATGAATAACTTTCCTTTTCACTTGCTTCTATTTTTTCTCCGTTTTTTATTTTTTCCATTGCATCACTTAATTCATTTACATCTTTTATTCCTAAAGAATATAATGTATAATCACTTATTTCATTATTTTCGTCTACAATCAAAACAACTTCATTATATTTTGTTGGCCATTTACCTGCAAGTACATCATATTGTGATTCTAATAGTTCTTTATTATCAAGCATTTCTGTCCATACGTCAGTTTGCGTCATTGTTATACCACTTGACATCATAGAGTTTTGTTGTGCTGATATCATATCTCCAAACCCTAATTTTTCAAAAACTATACTTGGATTAACTTGTTGAATTTTTCCATCATCACCTTGTTTGTAAATGTTCAAATCTAAATTGTACTCATATTGAATTGCATTAATATAGTCTTTTATGTCTGTTTCTCCACTTTCAAGATATTTCCTAAATTCTTCTAAATTATTTGTTTGTATCTTATTAGAAACAGTTTCTAACATGTCATTTACAATTGCTCTTGAATATATTTTTCCATCTTCGTGTTCAGTTTCTTCTCCATTGCCCATCATAGTTTCAATCATACTACTCATATCTATTGTTGCTTCTTGAATTGTTATTGGATATGAGGCTAATGTATCTTCTTGTACCCTATCTATATAATTTTGCATACCATTTGATAATGATAAAATTAGTGCAATCCCAATTATTCCAATACTTCCAGCAAATGATGTCAAAAATGTTCTTCCTTTTTTGGTCATTAAGTTATTTAAACTTAATTGTATAGCTGTTTTGAATTTCATTGATGCTTTTCCTGTTTTTTCTTTTTTGGTTTTTATTCTTTCTTTATCATCTTTATTAGAAGAATATGGGTTTGAATCATCTATAACTTTTCCATCTAGTAGTTTTATAATTCTTGATGAGTATTTTTCTGCCAAACTAGGATTATGTGTTACCATTATTATTAATCTGTCTTTTGAAATTTCTTTTAAAATTTCCATTACTTGCACTGATGTTGCAGAATCTAATGCTCCTGTTGGTTCATCTGCTAGTAAAATGTCTGGATCATTTACTAATGCTCTTGCTATTGCCACTCTTTGCATTTGTCCTCCTGACATTTGATTTGGTTTTTTATTTAATTGATCTCCTAATCCTACTTTTTCAAGTGCTTCTTTAGCACGCTTTCTTCTTTCTTCTTTTCCAACTCCTGAAATTGTTAATGCTAATTCGACATTAGCTAATACTGTTTGATGTGGTATTAAATTGTAACTTTGGAACACAAACCCTATAGAGTGGTTTCTATAAGTATCCCAGTCTTTATCTTTAAATTCTTTTGTTGATTTACCATTAATTAATAAATCTCCTGATGTATATCGGTCTAGACCTCCTATAATATTTAAAAGTGTTGTTTTTCCACAACCACTTTGCCCTAATATTGATACAAATTCACTCTCTCTGAATTCTAAGTCTATTCCTTTTAAAGCTTTTACTTCATTGTCTCCTGATAAATAGTTTTTGGTTATTCTTTTTAGTTGTAACATGATATTTTTCCTTTCATATAATAATAAATTATTTTACTATATGAATATGTCTTTTTTGTGAATTTTTATTTATTATAATAAAATAGCCTATGCTATTTTGGAGAAATAACATAGGTTACTTTTGATTAGCTATTAGAATTTTCTAATTTTAAAATTCTTGCATTATGATTATCTAAAATTCTATTTATTGATTCAAACTCTTTTTGATGATCCTTAAATTTATCTGAACTAATTTCTCTTGCATCAAATAATGCGTTTATTTTATCTGTAAGTGTATATTCTAATTGTGCCATTTTTTCTCTTTGTCTTACTAATTCTTCTGCATTTCTTTGTACTTCTATACCAAGTTGTTTTACATTTTTTTCAAGTTCATTAACATTGTCGTCTAGTTTGTTTACTTTGTCATCTAGCTTGTTTACTTTATCATCTAGCTTGTTTACTTTATCATCTAGTGAATCAATTTTACTAACTATAGTAATTAAAATTTGGTCTCTTTGCTCATCTGTCATAAAATCACTCCTTTCTACAAATTTATTTATATTATATGTTCTTTTGTTTTATATGTCAATATTTTTTTGTTGACAAAAATCGACATAAACTAGTTTTTTCATATAGGCTACTTTATTATTTTATTATTGTTTTTGCATATATATTTAATGGAGGTAGTTCATGAAAAAATATATTATTTATAGTACACTTTTTATAATGATTTTAGGAACATTGTTACATTTTACATACGATTGGTCCAACCAGAATCCTATTGTAGCAAGTTTTAGTGCAATAAATGAAAGCACTTGGGAACATTTAAAATTAGTATTTTTTCCAATGCTATTAACAACTATTGTTGGCTATTTTTTATTTGGAAAGAATGTTCAAAATTTTTTATGTGCAAATATTTTAGGTATTATTACTGCAATTTCTTTTATTGTTATATTTTTCTATACTTACACAGGAATAATTGGAACTAATTTTGCAATTTTGGATATTGGTAGTTTTTTTGTATCAATACTACTAGGTGAATTTGTTATATATAAAGTCTTAAATTCTAATTTAAAATGCAATAAGTATTTAGCAATTACTGCTTTTATTTTATTACTTTTCTGTTTTATATTTTTTACTTATTTCCCACCAAAATTGGGATTATTTGAAGACCCTTTAGCTGTTGATAATTTAAACTTAATAAATTAGCAAAAAAATTTACTTTATTAGATTTTGTAAATAAAGGTAACATAACTTTTGTGTTTAACATACAATACACTATATATAGTAAAAAAGGAGGAACAAAATGTTTACACGCAGATATAAAAAATGTTACTGCATGAATAATACTGTGTGCACAAATAATACAGACATATTAGAAAATAAATGTAATGATGTATGTTCATGTAGTTTTGAAAACTGTAATAATAATGAATGTGATTGTGGTTTTGATGAAGATTATGAATTAAGTGTATTTCCTGAAAATCCGATGTTAGCACAAAGTTATGTTCCATTACAATTTATGGATAAAACTTTTAAACCTTGTGTTGGCTTAAAAATGGGAACAATTTTCCCAGAATTAGTTAGTCCTTATATACCTTGTCAGTCTATGAGAACAAATGAATTTTTGGAAAAAAGTAATATTATAGGAAAGGGGTGTAACAAATGCTAAATGAACAAAATAGAAATTGCAATTGTATGAATAATACAATTAATTTAACTACTGATGATTCAAATATGTCTTCTTGCGAATGTGATAATTTTAATAAGACAATGTATGAAATGTTAGAAAATATTAAATGCTTAAATTTTGCTATTGTTGAGTTAGGTTTATATTTGGATACACACCCTGATGATGAAAAAGCTTTATGTTTACACAGAAAATACTGCAAAGAATACAGAGAATTAACAGATAAATATCAAAAAGTATATGGACCTTTGACAATTCAATTTCCTTGTAATAAATGGAGATGGATTGAAGAACCATGGCCTTGGGAAAGGGGGAATTTCTAATGTGGACTTATAATAAAATTTTACAATATCCAATTAATATTAAATGTACAGACCCTCGTCTTGCAAAAGTTATAATTAGCCAATATGGTGGCCCAGATGGTGAACTTGCTGCTTCTCTTAGATATTTATCACAAAGATTTGGAATGCCTGATCAAACTTCAAAAGCTATACTAAATGATATTGGTACAGAAGAATTAGCCCATCTAGAAATGGTTGGCACTATTGTTCACCAATTAACTAAAAATGCTTCTATTGAAGAAATTGAAGCTGCTGGCTTAGGAGCATATTATACAGATCACGGTGTAGATGTATATCCACAATCCGCTTCTGGAGTACCATTTTCTGCATCAGTTTTAGCTTGCAAAGGTGATGCCATTGCAAATTTACAAGAAGACTTAGCTGCTGAGCAAAAAGCTCGTGCAACTTATGAAAAATTAATTGACTTATGTAGAGATAATCCTGATGTTGTCGAACCACTTCGTTTCTTACGTGCTCGTGAAGTCGTTCATTTCCAAAGATTTGGAGAAGCTCTTCGTGGAGTTCAAGATAAACTTTCAGAGAAAAAATTTCATATGAATAGTGATCTTTTCCTAAATGGAAAAAATAATAATTGTATGTTCCAGTAAAATATTTACAATAAACAAAAGACACGGAAAAATCCGTGTCTTTTGAAAAGTCTTAAAAGTCTACTTGGCAAAAGAACTCATTTTTGATTATTAGCCTCTACCAAATTTACTACAATCCGCAAAATAATCAGAAACAACCTCAGCTTGTTTTTCACTGCTTATTACTGTATTTACTTCAGGCTTATCATCTTCTAGCTCTAGCAACATCTCCAAAATCTTTATGCACTCTAGATCGTGAAAATACTGATTAACTCTAGCTGAAGCAAATCGTGGTCCTTTGTTGAACAGCGCCATATTAGTTATCCTCCTCCCATGGTAATTTTTAAGTAATTGAGATTTAGTGGACAATGTTCGGATTATATTTTAATACTTTCTTGCCTCCTTTTAAGACTCTTTTTTTATTGTAAACAAAATTTATTTTTTAGTCAATTTATCATCATATACCTTATCGTGTTTCATAAGAATACTTCCAGATATCCTATAAGTTTTACGGAAATGTTTATAATTTTCTAATTTCTTTATAGTCGTTCGGTTAATATGATAAATAATAACATCTTGTCTACACTTTTCACTATCCCCCCTCATATTCATTTGGAGGCTTACACCTCTGAAACATTTTACTTTTCAAGGGTGTAACTACAAATTATTACTTAGAAATAATATCATATTTTCAGTTGACAGTCAATGATTTACAGTCTTTTCACTCACAGCAATATCTTTTTTGTTTATATAGAAATTATAAAAAATATACCCTGTTTTGACAAAAGCTAACATACCCCCAGCAAGTGTACTTGCTGGGGGTTCTTTAATATTTTATCTTTATGTTCTTCTAACATAAAATTTCTTTTTCTAAATAAGTAGAATAAATATAAACTCTATCAACTTTTCTACCAGTTGCACTCTCTAATGCTCTTTTATATAAATCAAGTTGTATCTTATATTTATCAATTAAAATATGTTCATTTTGATTTTCCACAAAGTCTGTTTTAAAATCTACTAGTACCAGCTCATTGTTTTTAGAAATATAATATAAATCTATTATACCTTGTACTAGAATTTTTTCATCTGTATTTTGATTATATACTTCTTTAGCAGGAATATTAATGTAAAAAGTTTTTTCTCTTTGTACCACATGGGCATGTATCATTTCTTCCCAGATTTTTGATTTTGTAAATTTAAGTATTTTATTGATATTTATAGCTTCTGCTTCTTTAGAAGTTATAATCTTTTTGGCTTGTAATTCATCAACTAATTGTTTTACATCATTATAAGTATATATTTGTTTTGATAAATCTAACTTTTGCATGCATAAATGTATTAACGTTCCTTTTTGAGCATTTGTAATTTTTGTTTCTTCATCTGTTTGCAAAAATTTAGGTATACTTATTAAATTTTTTGTTTTTTCAATATTGTTTTCATCTTTAATTGTAGTTTGTTTATTTAATTCTTTAATTTCTGTTACAGACACTTTATTTTTTAAAGTAGTAGAAAATTTTTTATCATATTCATATTCTATAATTTTACGAATTTTTTCTTTTTCATTTACATCTAAATTTTCATTAGTCAATTTTTCTAATACTGCATTTTCTATATTATTATCTTGCTTTTTATTTAAGTTAAACATTTTTAATATTTCATTTTTCTCATAGATTTGCACTGTTGCCAACTTATTCATTTCTTCATTATGATAAACATATACTAATTTTATCCAATCTAAATATGTTTTATATTTTTTTAATAATAAATGATTTAATTCACTATATCTGTACTTTAATTCATCAATTTCTTGTTGCTTATCATAAGTGCTATAGCCTGTAATTATTACTTTTTCTTTAGCTCTAGTTAATGCAACATATAATACTCTCATTTCCTCAGATAATGTTTCTAACATTATTTGATTTCTAATAGCTTGCTTTGATAATGTATCATATTCTATTTGCCTGTCATAATCTATATATTTTACGCCGATTCCTATTTCTGGATGTAATAATATCTTATTATTTAAATCTTGCATGTTGAATTGCTTTCCTGTTCCAGATAGAAATACAACTGGAAATTCAAGTCCTTTACTTTTATGTATACTCATTATTCTAATTACATCATCATTTTCTCCTATAACTTTTGCGGATTCCATGTCTTTACTACTTGTTTTTACTTTTTCTATATAGTTTATAAAGTTGAATAATCCTTTAAAGCTAATGCTTTCACATTGTTTTGCTCTTTCAAACAACATTTTTAGATTTGCTTGTCTTAGTTCCCCGTTTGTCATAAGCCCAACATAGTTAAAATAACCTGTATCATTATAAATTTTCCAAATTAATTCATCTAAGCTTAAATATTCTTGTTCCTTTCTCCACATTTCTAATTTACTTAAAAATATTTGAATTTTATTTCTTAAACTTGTGTCTACATCTTTTTTTGCTTTTAGCATTGTATTATAAAAATTATCATATTTATCACTTAATCTAATTTGTACTAATTCATTATCTGTAAATCCACCTATTACAGATCTCATTACCGCAATTAATGGTATTTCTTGTAAAGGATTATCAATAATTTTTAATAAACTCATTATAGTTTCAATTTCTATACTTTCTAAATATTCTGATGATGTATCACTAAATACAGGCATATTTAAGCTTAATATTTCTTTTTCAAATATTGGTGCAGATTCTTTAGTTGATCTTAGTAAAATTACTATATCTTTATATGATATATCTCGCTTTTCTTGTTTTTTAATATCATATATTTGAAATTTATTTTCTATCAATTGTTTTATTCTATTTGCTACAAATTTTGCCTCTAATTCTATATTCTCAATTTTTTCTTTTCCTTCATCAATATCTTCTTCTAGATTATCTTCATTCTGAGCTTCTTCAATTTCATCTACTTTTAAAATATCAATTTCTGTTCTTAAGTCTTCATTTGTATCTTCGTAGTTTGCACCTAAATTTAAGTATTCTTCAATTGTATAATTTAATTCTCCTAATTCCTCAGTCATTATACTTGAAAATATCATATTTGAAAAGTCTAAAACTTCTCTCCTACTTCTAAAATTTTTGAATAATTGAATTTTTAAATCATCTTTATCACTTTTGTAGTATTTAGTTTTATATTTTTTATATTTGTCTAAAAATAAATCTGGTCTTGCTTGTCTAAATTTGTAAATACTTTGCTTAACATCTCCTACCATAAATATATTATTTCCTCTTGATATAGATGTTAATATATATTCTTGAACTAAATTACTGTCTTGATATTCATCTATTGCTATTTCTTCAAATTTTTCTATGTATCTTTTAGCAATTTCACTTGGTTTTGAGTTTTCATCTAATAGTATTTTTAAAGCAAAATGTTCTATGTCACTAAAATCCACTATGTTCTTTTCTTTTTTTCTTTTTTCAAATTTTTCACCAAATTGTATAATTATTTTTTCTAATTTGCTAAGAATTAGATACATATCATTTATATCTTCATTGGCTTCTTTTGAATTAAATATTAATATTTTATCTAAAACTTTTTTTAATGTTTCTTTTACTCCATCTCTTGTCATTTTAGCAATATCTTTTGCTTCTAATGTTATTTTTCTGTCTGTTGCCCATGTTTTAAATTTAATATTTGATGCTATTTCATATGCTTTATCCCATGTATCCAAGTTTAATTTCAACATTTCTAATTGTTCTATATCATCATTTATAATAGCATAATATTTTGATAATTCATTAAACTTAGCTAAGTTATCTTTTTCTATTTCTAATTTTATAATTCCATCTTCCAATATTTCTTCTACTTGTTTTAATAATTGTTTTCCCCATATTGTTTGTGCAAAGTCTTGTTCAAGATTTTCTGAAAGATTAAACATTTCTACTTTTTCATGTAACCATTTTTCTGGGAAAGGGTTGCTTTGTATATATGTATATATTTTTAATATTAATTCTTTTAGTTGAGTATCATCTCTGTAGCTTGTATATGTATTTATTAGTTTTTGGAAATCATTATCTTCTGCTTCATATTTTTCTTCAAATAAATCTTCTAATACTTCTTGTTTTAGAATTTCTATTTCTGTAGTATCTCCTATTCTAAAATTTTGAGAAATGTCTATTTCAAAAAAGTTATTTTTAACTACATCTAAACAAAATGAATCTATTGTACAAATACTTGCTTTACTTAATAAAGATATTTGTCTTTGTAGTCTTTCATCTTCTGGATTTTCATCTATTTTTTTATAAATTGCATTTAGTACTCTTTCTCTCATTTCAGATGCTGCTGCATTAGTAAATGTTACTACTAATAATTTGTCAATATCTATATGTTCGTTAATTATTTTGTTTATTATTCTTTCTACTAGAACTGCTGTTTTTCCACTTCCAGCAGCAGCTGCAACTAATATATTACTTCCTTTTTCATATATTGCTTGTTTTTGTTCTTCTGTCCATTTTACTTCATTTGCCATTTTTACCTCCTAATATTTAGGTTTTTTCTATATTTCGGTTATATCACATTTTCTTTTTTTTTACAATTGGTATGTATATAAAAATACACCCTATTTTAGGATTTAACATAGATTTTTCTATGTATACTAAAATAGAGTGCTTTTTCAATTATAAGCTTTTTCTATTCTTCACTAGAATTTTCTTCTAATTCTTGTTTTTCTTCTGTCTTAGGTTCAACTAAATCTTTCATAGTTAAATTTATTCTACCTTGATCATCAATTTCAATAACTTTAACAGGAACTTTGTCTCCTTCTTTTATATAGTCTTCTACATTTTTTACTCTATCTTTTGATATTTTAGATATGTGTACAAGACCTTCTTTTCCTCCACCAATATCAACAAATGCTCCAAATGAAGTAACTCTTGTTACTGTTCCATAATATATTTGTCCAACTTCAAATTCTCTTACAATATCTTCAATCATATCTAGAGCTTGGTATGCTTTTTCTTGATCTGCTGAATAAATCATTACTTGTCCATCATCTTCAATATCTATTTTTACTCCTGTTGCATCAATTATCTTATTGATTGTTTCTCCACCTTTTCCAATTACATCTTTTATTTTTTCTACTTTTATTTGTGTTGTAACTATTTGTGGTGCATATGGAGATAATTCTTCTCTTGGAGAAGAAATAACTGGTTTCATTATATCATCTAAAATGTATTGTCTTGCTTTTCTTGTTCTAGCAAAGGCTTCTTCTATTATTTTATATGATAATCCATCAACTTTAATATCTACTTGGATTGCTGTAATTCCTTTTTCTGTTCCTCCAACTTTAAAGTCCATGTCTCCAAAGAAGTCTTCTAAGCCTTGAATATCTGTTAGCATCACATAATCTTCTGGATTTTCTGGGTTTGTTACTAATCCTGTTGAAATTCCAGCTACAGGTCTTTTTATTGGTACACCTGCATCCATAAGAGCTAATGTGCTTCCGCATATACTTGCTTGTGAAGTTGAACCATTTGAAGACAATACTTCTGATACTACTCTTATTGCATATGGAAATTCTTCTTTTGATGGAAGTACTGGTACTAATGCTTTTTCAGCTAATGCACCATGTCCTATTTCTCTTCTTCCTGGTCCTCTTGAGGTTCTTGCTTCACCAACACTATATGCAGGGAAATTATAATGATGCATATATCTTTTTGCTGTTTCCGTATCTATTCCATCTAATTCTTGTTCTTCACTTATCATTCCTAGTGTTACAACTGACATTACTTGAGTTTGTCCTCTTGTAAACAATGCACTTCCATGTGTACGTGGTAATAAGCCAACTTCACATGATAATGGTCTTATTTCATCAATTGCTCTGCCATCAACTCTTTTATGCTCATAAAATATCATGTCTCTTACACATTTTTTCTCTAGTTTGTAAATAGCTTCTCCTATTTCTTGAGCTCTTTCAGTTGCAGCTTCTTCACCTAATTTTTCTGTAACTGCTGATGTTATTTCTTCTGATAATTCAGCTACATTATTATCTCTTGTTTCTTTGTCAACTTCTTGTACAGCTTTTTTCATTTTTTCTGTAAAGTTTTGTTCTATAAATTCATATAATTCATGGTCAACTGCAAATGATTTATATTCAAATTTAGGTTTTCCTATTTCTTCTTTTATTTTTGTTATAAATTCACATATTTTTTTTATTTCTTCATGTCCTTTTTTTATTGCTTCTAACATTATATCATCAGGGACTTCGTTTGCTCCAGCTTCTATCATTGCAACTTTTTCTGCTGTTCCTGCAACAGTTAAATTTAAATCACTTACATTTCTTTGTTCTTCTGTTGGATTAATTACAATTTGTCCATCTACTAATCCTACATTTACTGCCGCTGTTGGCCCTCCAAATGGAATATCTGATATTGATAATGCTGCTGAAGCTCCTATCATTGCTGCTACTTCTGGCGAATTGTCTTGTTCTACACATAATACTGTTGCTACAACTACAACATCATTTCTAAAATCTTTTGGGAATAATGGTCTTAATGGTCTGTCTATTGCTCTTGATACCAATATTGCTTTATCACTTGGTTTTCCTTCTCTTTTTATAAATGATCCTGGTATTTTTCCTACTGAATATAATTTTTCTTCATAGTCTACTGATAATGGAAAAAAATCTATTCCTTCTTTAGGTTCTTTTGATGCTGTAACATTTACCATTACTACTGTATCACCATATCTTACTACAACACTCCCATTAGATAATCCACATAGTTTACCTGTTTCTATTATTAGTTTTCTTCCTGCTAATTCAGTTTCATAACTTTTAAACATTTCTTATTTCTCCTTTTCAATTTAAATTTTGCTACACCTGTTTTTAAGTAAACTAGATAGATTGTAACCTCTATAATATCTTATTTTTAATAAAACATTATACAAGCTACTTTTCTAATCTTAGTTTACTTATAAAAAGAGACGTTAGCTCTGTTGCAAACGCCTCCTTACAACTTATCAACTATTTTCTTAGTCCTAATTTTTCAACTAATTCTTTATATGCAGCTTCGTCTTTTTTAGCTAAGTAGTTTAATAAATTTCTTCTTTTACCAACCATTTTTAATAATCCTCTTCTTGAATGGTTGTCTTTTTTATGAACTTTTAAATGCTCTGTTAATTCATTAATTCTTTCTGTTAAAA
>CALXZB010000008.1 GCA_944393125.1 uncultured Clostridia bacterium
AAAAAAAAAATAATTAAAAAAAATTAGAAAAAAAAAGAATAAAATAGATAAAAATAGAATAAAAGAGAAAATAAAATTCGGATAATATAAAAAATAATAAAAAATAAAAACTAATTTATTAAAAATAATATTAAAAAAATTTTATTAAAAAATAAAAATTAAATAAATAAAAAAATAATAATAAAATAAAAAATAAATAGAAAAAATTAGAAAAAAAAAGAATAAAATAGATAAAAATAGATAATAAAGAAAATAACGTTCAAAAAATATAAAAAATAACAAAAAATAAAAACTAAATAATTAAAAATAAATAGAAAATAAATAAAAAAATAAATTTATTAAAAAAATAGAAAAAAACAACGCGCGAGAATCAAAAATAAGACGTTTTTATTTTTTGTTGATATATTTTTATGGATAAAAAAATAACATATGGAGAAAAAAATGTGGATAAATAATATTGAATTAATAAATTTTAGAAATTATGATAATATAAAAATTAATTTAAAAGATAATATAAATGTATTTTATGGAGAAAATGCACAAGGGAAAACTAATATAGTTGAAGCAATATTTTTAAGCAGTATAGGAAAATCTTTTAGAACTAATAGAGATAAAGATTTAATTAAATTTTCTGAAAACAAGGCAATGATAGAAATTCAATTTAAAAAGAGTGATAGAGAGGGAAATATAAAAATTGAAATAGGAGATAAAAAACAAATATATTTAAATGGAATTAAAATAAAAAAATTAAGTGAATTATTAGGAAATATAAATATTGTAATTTTTACTCCAGATGACATTAATATTTTAAAAGGAGGGCCTCAAAATAGAAGAAAATTTTTAGATATTATGATTAGTCAGTTAAGACCTAATTATATGCATGTGCTAACATTATATTTAAAAACTTTAGAACAAAGAAATAACTATTTGAAACAAATTAAACTTGAAAAAAAAGATGAAAGTTTATTAGATATATGGGATGAAAAATTAGTAGAATATGGATTAAAAATTTATCAATATAGAAAAGAGTTTATTGAAAAACTACAAAATAAAATAGAAAATATTCATAAAGAAATAACACAAGGTAAAGAAAAAATAGAAATAAAATATTTTTCTGATGCAAGTACTAGACAAAATTTTATAAATGAGTTAAAATCAAGAAGAAAGCTAGATATTATAAAAGGTTTTTCAACAAAAGGCATTCATAGGGATGATTTTATTATATATATAAATGATAAAGAAGTTGAAACTTTTGGTTCACAAGGGCAAAATAGAACAGCAATTTTATCATTGAAATTATCGGAATTAAAAGTTATATATGATGAAATTGGAGAATATCCAATTTTATTGTTAGATGATTTTATGTCAGAATTAGATGATAAAAGGAAAAAAAATTTATTAAAATATATAAAAAATATTCAAGTTATAATAACATGTACAGAAAAAATAATACTTGAAAATTTAAATTATTTTTCATATAATGTTATAGATGGAAGAATCAAGGAGGAATAAAATGGAAAAATATGAACATAAATATGGTGCAGAACAAATACAAGTATTAGAAGGTCTTGAAGCTGTTAGAAAAAGACCTGGTATGTATATAGGTAGTACATCTGTTAGAGGATTACATCATATGGTATATGAAATTGTAGATAACTGTGTTGATGAAGCATTAGCAGGATACTGTACAGAAATAAATGTAATTATAGAACCAGGAAATATTATAAGTGTTGAAGACAATGGAAGGGGAATTCCAGTAGAAATACATCCCAAAACAGGAATATCAACTGCAGAAACAGTATATACTGTTTTACATGCAGGTGGAAAATTTGGTGGAGATAGCGGATATAAAGTTTCTGGAGGATTACATGGTGTTGGTGCATCTGTTGTAAACGCACTATCAGATTGGGTAGAAGTAACTATTCAAAGAGATGGTGGAATTTATCAAATGTATTTTGAAAAAGGAAAAACAGTTAAAAAACTTGAAAAAATTGGAAAAACTGATAAAACAGGAACAAAAGTAAGATTTTTAGCTGATGATACAATATTTGAAACAAGAGAGTATGAATATGAAGTTTTAGAAACAAGATTTAGAGAAATGGCATTTTTAACTAAAGGATTAAAAATAAATGTACAAGATTTAAGAAATGAAGAAGTAAAAAAAGCCGAATTTTGTTTTGAAGGTGGAATAAAATCTTTTGTAGAATTTTTAAATAAGAATAAAGAAAAATTACATCCAACACCAATATATATAGAAAAAAATGAAGATACTCCTGTTGAAATTGCAATTCAGTATACAACAAGTTATTCAGAAAATATACATACATTTGTAAATAATATAAATACAATTGAAGGCGGAACACATCTTGAAGGATTTAAAAGAGCTTTAACAAAAGTATTTAATGATTATGCACGTAGTCATAACTTATTAAAAGAAAAAGATGCAAACCTTCAAGGTGAAGATATAAGAGAAGGTATTACTGCAGTTGTTTCTGTAAAAGTAAAAGAACCTCAATTTGAAGGACAAACCAAAACAAAATTAGGAAATAGTGAAGTTACAGGTATTGTTCAATCAATGGTTAATGAAGCGTTATCAACATTTTTAGAAGAAAATCCTAATGTGGCAAAAGCTATTCTAGAAAAATGTGTAAGTGCTGCAAGAGCTAGAGAAGCAGCAAGAAAAGCCAGAGAATTAGTTCGTAGAAAAAGTGCTTTAGAAACTTCAACATTACCAGGAAAACTTGCTGATTGCAGTAGTAAAGTTGCTGAAGAATGTGAAGTATATATTGTAGAGGGTGACTCTGCTGGAGGAAGTGCTAAACAGGGAAGAGATAGAAAATTTCAAGCAATACTTCCACTATGGGGAAAAATGCTTAACGTAGAAAAGGCAAGAGCTGATAAAATATATGGAAATGACAAATTAAACCCTGTAATTGTTGCTATAGGTGGAGGAATTGGAAACGATTTTGACATAACAAAAATAAGATATGGAAAAGTAATTATAATGGCTGATGCAGATGTTGACGGGGCACATATTAGAACATTGATGTTAACATTCTTCTTCAGATACATGAGACCTCTTATAGAAAATGGAAATGTTTATTTGGCTCAACCACCATTATTTAAACTATCAAAAAAAGGAATGGAAGATATATATTGTTATACTGATGAAGGATTAGATAAAGCTTTTGCAGAATTAGAAGCAAAAGGAATAGCAAGGGAATCTCTTTCAATTCAAAGATACAAAGGATTAGGAGAAATGAACCCTGAACAATTATGGGAAACAACAATGGATCCTGCAAAAAGAACGTTAATACAAGTTACAATGGATGATGCAATAAAAGCAGACGAGATATTTACAATTTTGATGGGAGACGAAGTTGATCCAAGAAGAGAATTTATAGAAAAAAATGCAAAATTTGTAAAGAATCTAGATATATAATAATAATTAATAGCTAGTAGGAATATCCTACTAGCTATTATCTATAAAGCTAATATTAATCTTAACTCAAACTAATATATATAGTGGTTTAATCTAATGTATATTACTATACAAATAAACTATACACCACATATATTAATCATTTGCTCGACTATAAATGCACCGTTAAAAACTATATTCATCCGCATGGGACTAATAATAATCTTATCTGATACAATAATAATCTTAGTTCGAATATATTACATATAATTTAACCATATATAAAATATAAAAATAATCCTTGAAAATTTAAATAAAATATAGCTTACATACACATAATATATTTTTATCGCCGACATATATTAATCTATAAAAATAAACTAATATACATCTTTGCTCGAATATTAATAAACTGAATTTAATCTATTAATACTCTTTACTCAACTAATATTAACCTTATAAACATATTATGTGCAAAAACTTTTTAAATATTCAAAAAATTTTAAAATAATTTTGTCGAATGATTTTTCTTGACAACTATATATATTAAAATTATAATAAAAAATATTATTTATTCTTCTATTTAATATTTTCCAAGATATTATAAAAATTGTTTAAAAATAAAAAGGAGGTAGAAAAATAAAATCGATACAAAAATGGATTCCAATATTACAAATTTTAGATCATGGAATAATAAAAGTAAACAAAAATAAATATATTAAAATTTTAAAAGTAATACCAATTAATTTTAATTTAAAAACTCAGTTAGAAAAAGAAGGAATTTTAAATTCATATAAAATTTTTTTAAAGACATGTAATTTTGATATGCAAATTTTAATTCAAAGTAAAAAAGAAGATTTAAGTCAACATATAAAAAAAATCAGAAATAATTCCCAAAAGCAAAATAATAAAATTTTAAAAAAATATTCTGAAAAATATTTACAATATATAGAAGAAAAAAATAATAAAAATAAATCAGCATCTAAAAATATATATTTAATATATAAAAATACTTCAGAAAATATAGAAGAAAATATTATTCAAGATTTAAATGAAAAACAAATTAAGATAAAAGAATGTTTAGGAAGATGTGGAAATTTAGTAGTAGAATGTAATAAAGAAGAAACAAAAAATATTTTATTTTCTTTTTTTAATTTAAAAAAATTTTTAGAAAGTTAGGGAGGAATATGTATTTATAGAAAAAATAAAAAAAATAAAAAAAATAAAAAAAATAATTATATTATAAATAAAATTAAAACTTTAAAAAATAAAATAATTAAAAAAAATGTTAAAATATTAAATGAAGGAACTTTTAATGATAAAGATTATATTTCACCAACATATATTAATTTAAAAAATCCAAAATATTTAGAAATAGATGATTATTATTATTCTGGAATAATTATAGTAAATTATTATAGAGAATATAATGAATTAATTTTAAAAACTTTAATAGAAACAAATATTAATATGAATATTTCAATTTTTTATGAAAAAGGTGACAAATCTCAAATAATTAAAGAACTTGCATATAATATTGGTAATGTGGGTGTAGAATTAAAACAATTTACAGATAGTAGAATTGACACTGATATTGCAGCATTTACATATAATGATGCAAAATATATAAGAAAAGAAATTCAAATAAATAATGAAGATGTTTATTTTTTATATATCTATTTAAATGTTTTTTCAAATGATAAAAAAGAATTAGAATATAACTTAGATAAGGTTGAAGGAATATTACAAAGTAAAGGGCTTCAAACGAGAAGAGCAAATTTTAGACAAGAGCAAATATTTTTATCTTGCTTACCAATATTAAAAAATAGTGAAGACTTAAAAGTAATAGGAAAAAGAAATATTTTAACTAGTGGATTAATAAGTACATATCCATTTATATCATCTTCGATATTTGAGGAGGATGGGATTTATATAGGAAATAATATGTATAATAATTCATTAATTTTAATTGATAGATATAATACTAGTAAATATAAAAATGCTAATATGTGTATTTTTGGAACAAGTGGAGCAGGAAAATCTTTTTATACGAAATTATTAATTTTAAGAAATTCATTATTAAATATTGAACAATATATCATTGATCCTGAAAAAGAATATATTATTTTAGCTCAAAAATTAAATGGAAGTATAATAAAATTAGGACCTACATCTGAAAATTATATTAATATTTTTGATATAAGAAAGGAAAGTATAGAAGAAAATGAACATGGCTATTTAGCTACGAAAATAGGAAAATTAATCGGATTTTTTAATCTAATTTTTGGTGAAATAAATGAGGAAGAAAAGGCAATATTAGAAGAAAAAATAATAAAAACATACAATGATAAAAACATTACTTTTAATGATAAGACACTATATAAAAAAAGAAAATTTAAAACAACTCAAGATATGCCTATATTAGAAGATTTTTATAAAAATTTAGATGATGAAAAAACTAAAAAATTTAAAATTAAATTACTTCCATTTATTAAAGGCTCTTTAAAATTTTTTAATAATTATACTAATGTAGAGTTGAATAAAAAATTAATAGTTGCAGATGTATATGAATTGGGAGAAGATAGCATGAAATATGGAATGTATTTATTTACTGAATTGTTTTGGGATAAAATAAAAATTGATAGAAATGTGAAAAAAGCAATATATTTAGATGAGATATGGAGATTAATAGGCGTAACTTCTAATAGAGAAGTAGCAAAATTTATTTATAAAATTTTTAAAACAATAAGAAAATATGGAGGAAGTAGTGTTGCAATAACACAAGATATATCGGATTTGTTTAGTTTGGATAATGGTACATATGGAAAAAGTATATTAAATAATTCTAGTATAAAAACATTTTTTTCACTAGAAGAAGAAAATATAAAATTATTAGCTCAATATTCTAACTTATCAGAAAAAGAAAAAATGGAAATAAAAGCTTTAAGAAGAGGAGAATGTTTAACCTTTGTTGGCGATGAACATATTTTAATAAGTATCGAAGCAGGGGATTTTGAAAAAGAAATAATTGAAAAAAAATAATATTAAAAAGAAATAAAATTACTAATAAAATAATTCCCAAAAAATAAATATAAAAATAAAAATATATTAAAAATAAAATATAAAAAATAAATCAAAATTAATTATTAAAATAATAAAAAATAATTTAATTAATAAAAATAAAAAATATATTAATAAAAAAATATAAAAAATAATTAATAAAATAAAAATAATAATTAATATAAAAATAAATAATAAATAAATAATTAATTATAAAGAATTTAAATAAAAATATTAAAAAAATAAAAATTATTTATAAAAGGAAAATAAAATAGTAGAAGAAAGATGGAAATAAATGTATATATTTTAAACAGTAAACAATAACTAATTTTTTATAAAATAAAATAAAAAATTAAATAAACAAATAAATAAAAATTAAAACACTGTCAGCAGAAGCAATAAAAAAACATAAAAGGTAAAAAATGTAAGTGCTAAAAAATTACAAAAGAATAAATAAAATAAGTAATATATTTAAAAATAAATTAAAAAGCATATTCAAAATAATTTCGTAAATAATTATTTTAAAATAAAAAAAACATATAAATGTGAAATAATAAAAAATAAAAAATTTTACTATAAAAATAATTAAAAAAATATTAAATAATAAAAATTAAAAATTAATAAATAATTGTTTTAATAATTAAAATAATTATTTATTAAAAATAGAAAATAAAATGGTAAAAAATAAAATCAAAATAATTTTAAAAAATAAAAATAAAAAATAAAAAAAATAAAAAAAAAAAAAAAAAAAAAATTTAGAAAATAAATAAAAATTAATTATTAAAAAAATAAAAAATATTAAAACAAATTAATTTAAAAAATATATATTAATAAAAAAATATAATTAATTAAATAAAAATAATAATTAAAATAAAAATAAATAATTATTATTTATAAAGAATTTAAATAAAAATATTAAAAAAATAAAAATTATTTATAAAATGAAAATAAAATAGTAGAAGAAAGATGGAAATAAATGTATATATTTTAAACAGTAAAGAATAACTAATTTTTTATATAATAAAATAAAAAATTAAAAAAACAAATAAATAAAAATTAAAACACTGTCAGCAGAAATAATAGCAAAAATATAAAAGGTAAAAAATGTAAGTAGTAAAAAGCTTTTAACTAATAAATAAAAAATGTGGCTTAAGAAAAAAATATATTGAATATTATTTCATAAAATCTTATAAATAATTATTTTAAAATTAAAATAATTAAACAGTTAAAATAAAAAATTTAAAATAATTACTAAAATAATAAGAAATAAATTTAAAATATTTATAAAAAAATTTTTAATAAATAATATATAAATAAAAAAATTATAAAAAATTATTAAAAAAATAAAATAAAAATATATTTAAAATAAAATATAAAAAATAAAATCATAAAATTAATTATTAAAATAACAAAAATATTAAAATAATTTAATTAATAAAATAAAAAATATACTAATAAAAAATATAATTAATTAAATAAAAATAAATAATAATTAAGTATAAAGAATTTAAATAAAAATATTAAAAAAATAAAAATTATTTATAAAATGAAAATAAAATAATAGAAGAAAAGTGGAAATAAATGTATATATTTTAAACAGTAAAGATAGCTAATTTTTTATATAATAAAATAAAAAATTAAAAAAACAAATAAATGAAAATTAAAACACTGTCAGCAGAAACAATAACAAAAACATAAAAGGTAAAAAATGTAAGTATTAAAAAATTACAAAAGAATAAATAAAATAATTAATATATTAAAAAATAAATTAAAAAGCATATTCAAAATAATTTCGTAAATAATTATTTTAAAATAAAAAAATATATAAATGTGAAATAATAAAAAATAAAAAATTTTATTATAAACACAATTTAAAAAATATTAAATAATAAAAATAAAAAATTAATAAATAATTGTTTTAATAATTAAAATAATTATTTATTAAAAATAGAAAATAAAATTGTAAAAAATAAAATCAAAATAATTTTAGAAAATAAATATAAAAAATATAAAAATTAAAAATATTAAGAATAAAAAAATTAGAAGATAAATTAAAATTAATTATTAAAAAAATAAAAAATATTAAAATAAATTAATTAAAAAAGTATATATTAATAAAAAAATATATTAATTAAATAAAAATAATAATTAAAATAAAAATAAATAATAATTAATTATTATTTATAAAGAATTTAAATAAAAATATTAAAAAAATAAAAATTATTTATAAAATGAAAATAAAACAGTAGAAGAAAGATGGAAATAAATGTATATATTTTAAACAGTAAAGAATAACTAATTTTTTATATAATAAAATAAAAAATTAAAAAAACAAATAAATAAAAATTAAAACACTGTCAGCAGAAATAATAGCAAAAATATAAAAGGTAAAAAATGTAAGTAGTAAAAAGCTTTTAACTAATAAATAAAAAATGTGGCTTAAGAAAAAAATATCTTGAATATTATTTCATAAAATCTTATAAATAATTATTTTAAAATTAAAATAATTAAACAGTTAAAATAAAACATAAATAATAACTAAAGAAATAAAAAATAAAAATACAGTTAAAATAAAAAATTAAAAATAATTACTAAAATGATAAGAAATGAATTTAAAATATTTATAAAAAAATTTTTAATAAATAATATATAAATAAAAAAATTATAAAAATTTATTTAAAAAATAAAATAAAAATATATTTAAAATAAAATATAAAAATATAAAAAAATAAAATCATAAAATTAATTATTAAAATAATAAAAAAATATTAAAATAATTTAATTAATAAAATAAAAAATATATTAATAAAAAATATAATTAATTAAATAAAAATAATAACTAATGTAAAATAAATAATAAATTAATTATAAATAATTTAGACAAGAATATTTAAAAAATAAAAATTATTTATAAAATAAAAATAAAATAGTAGAAAAAAATATGGAAATAAATGTATATATTTTTAAACAAAAAGAATAATTATTTTTTTAAAAATAAAATAAAAAATAAAACAAACTAATAGATAAAAATTTAAATATAACTAGCAGAAGGAATAACAAAAGAATAAAAGGTAAAAAATGTAAGGAACAAAAAACTTAACTATAAAAAAATATATATTAAATATTATTTTATAAAATTTTATAAATAATTATTTTTGAAATTAAAAAATTATATATTTAAAATAAAAGTAAAAATAATTACTAAAGAAATAAAAAATAAATTTTAAATATTTATAAAAAAATATTCTAAATAAAATAATTTAATTAATAAAATAATTTTTAAAATTAAATAATATATTTATAAAAATAAATAATAATTAAAAAAATTTTTAATAATAAAAATAAAAAAATTAATAAATAATTATTTATTAAAAATAAAAAGTAAAATAGTAAAAAATAAATTCAAAATAATAAAAAAATAAATATAAAAACTAAAAATACTAATAATTAAAAAATAAAATGATAAAAAATAAGATAAAAAAATTAATTGGCAAAATAAAATTAAAAAATAATTAATATAAAAATAAATAATTATTAATTATAAAGAATTTAAATAAAATATTTTAAGAATAATATTTATATATATAGTAAAATAATGAGCGAAAAGTGGAAATAAATGTATATGTTTTAAATAATAAATAATTTTATATGATAAAATAAAAATTATTAATAATAAGTATTAAAAAATTAAAATCTAGATGACAGAAGTAATAGCAAAAACATAAAAGGTAAAAAATGTAAGCATTAAAAATTTAAAAATAATAAATAAAATAATATAAAAAAAGAAATGAAATATAGATTTAAAATAATTTTATAAAATAGCAAAAAAATTATTTTAAAATTAAAACAATTATTTATTAAAATAAAAAACTAAAAAAAAGATCTAAAATAAATCTTTATAATAATAATAAATATAATTCTAAAAATATAAATAATAATAAAAATTGGAAAAATAATTTTAAAATTAAAATAATAAAAATATTTTAAATAATAAAAATAATTATAAAATAAAATGATAAATAAAATATTTTAATAAAAAAATAAATAATAAAATTATAAAAAAATAAAAAAATTAATAAATAATTATTTATTAAAAATATAGTAAAAATAAAATTAAAACTAATTATAAAAATAATAAAAATTAAAAAATATAAAATAATATAAAATAATATAATTAATTTACAAAAATTATATTTTATTTTGAAAGGAGGTCATGATAATTTAAAAATTATCATAAAAAGATATGGAAATTGACAATGAAATAAATATAGAAAAAAATAATTTTTTAAATAATATTATAGGACAAACCATAAATAATGCAATTGATATAGGATTAAAAGCAGTATTGCCAGATTTAATAGAAAATCAAGTAATAGAAATTAAAGATGCTCTTTTGAAAAATGGACTGAAAGCAGGAGTAGAAACTGCAGTCAATTCAGCAATTGATTTTGGAAAAAGTATTTCAGGAATTTTTACAGGAAATTTTGAGAATATGACACAAGTAAGAATAGCTGTTTCTGAGGGAGGAATATTAGAAACAATTTCAGATGTTTTAGATAAAATAGCAAATAAAACATATGAAGCTGGATATATAAATGAAACAGTTAATACATTAATAAAAAATGGCAAAGATATAATTTTAGATAATATATCAAATAATATTAGAAAACAATTAGACGAACAGACAGATTTAATTGAAAACTTAAATAGATACATAGACAATTGGAAAGAAAGTTATAATAATCAAAACTTTATTGAAATGGAAAAAGAATATAACAAAATTGAAGAAAACATTGATAAAATTATACCTTTAGAAAATATAATAAAAGAAATAAGAGAAATAGAAAGCATACATAATTTAATAAAAAACAATGGTCAAAATTTTGAAATATCTGATCTGGAAAAAAATTTAGCAAAGAATTTAGTATAATAATTTTTATTAAATATCAATACCAAACTCTTAATTCGATATTGATATTTAATAATACATATTAAGTAATTATATATATTAACTATTTAGATTTTCATTTTCTTCTTTAATTTTTTTACAAAAATCATTTGAACACATTACAATATGATAAATAAAATCAGAAGTTGATTGTGAGCTTACAGTTAATATATTATTAATTTTTTTTATAGTTTCATTATTAGAATTTTTTCCAAACAATAAATAGTCAGCTGAAATACCAGTATATTTTACCACTTTTTTTAGAGTTTTTGCACTTAATGAGCGTTCTCCTCTTTCTATTTGTCCTAAAAAAGAGTCTGTTATATCTATTTTTTCTGAAAATTCTTCTCTTGTCATATGCATGCCTTCTCTAATACTACGTAACCTTTCACCAATATCAATATCTTCTTTATTAAATTGCATTAAATCACCTCAAAAAAATTTTTTTATATTATATAGCGAAAAATGTCAACACATAATACGCAAAAAGCACATATTTTATATATACATCAAAAAATATTTAGTAAAAAATTTAAAAATAAAATATAAATTATGATTAATAAAATACAGTTAAATTATTTTAAAATAATTGGTAAAAACCTTGCAAAATAAGGATTAGTATAATATAATACACATGTAAAAGATAAAAAGAAAGAGGTAGAAAACAATGGAAGAGAGACAAGAGGAAAATATAATTAAAAGAGATATTGAACAAGAAATGAGAACGGCATATATTGATTACGCAATGAGTGTAATTGTTTCTAGAGCATTACCAGATGTAAGAGATGGATTAAAACCTGTGCATAGAAGAATTTTATATGCAATGCATGAAGATGGTATTACTTCAGATAAACCATATAGGAAATGTGCTAATACTGTAGGTTCTGTACTTGGAAGATATCATCCACATGGTGATGCATCAGTATATGATGCAATGGTAAGAATGGCACAAGACTTTTCAATGAGATATATGTTAATAGATGGGCATGGAAATTTTGGATCAATTGATGGTGATGGTGCAGCTGCAATGAGGTATACAGAAGCAAGAATGTCAAAAATAGCGGAACAAATGCTGGTTGATATAGAAAAAAATACTGTAGATTTTATGCCAAATTATGATGATAGATTACAAGAACCAACTGTATTACCAGCTAAAATACCAACATTATTAGTAAATGGATCATCAGGAATAGCTGTTGGTATGGCAACAAATATACCACCTCATAATTTAAGAGAAATAATTGATGGTATAATTAAAATAATTGATGATGATAATGTAACAGATGATGATTTATTACAAATAATTAAAGGACCGGATTTTCCAACAGAAGGATTGATTTTAGGAAGAGAAGGAATAAAGGAAGCATATAAAACAGGAAAAGGCAAAATAATAATGAGAGCTGAAGCTGAAATAGAAGAAATGAGTGGTAATAAACAAAGAATAATAGTTTCTTCATTACCATATCAAGTAAATAAAGCTAGGCTAATTGAAAATATTGCCAAATTAACTAGGGAGAAAAGGATTGAAGGAATTTCAGAATTACGTGATGAATCAGATAGAAATGATAAAGTAAGAATTGTTATGGAACTTAAGAGAGATGCGAATCCACAAATAGTATTAAACCAATTATATAAAAATACACAAATGCAAGATACTTTTGGTGTAATAATGTTAGCTTTAGTTGATGGAGAACCTAAAATTTTAACTTTAAGACAATGTTTAGACTGTTACATAGATCATAGAAAAAATGTAATTTTACGTAGAACAAAATTTGAATTAGATAAAGCTTTAGCAAGAGCACATATATTAGAAGGATTAAGAATTGCAATAGATAATATAGATGAAGTAATTTCAATAATTCGTAATTCATATGATGATGCTAAAGAAAGATTAATTGAAAGATTTGGATTAACTGATATACAAGCTCAAGCTATACTAGATATGAGATTAAAAACATTATCTGGTTTACAACGTGAAAAAATCGAAGAAGAATATAAACAATTAATGGAATTAATAGAACATTTAAGAGCGATATTAAATAGTGAAAAATTAGTTTTTGATATTATAAAAGAAGAACTTATCGAAATTAAAGATAAATTTGGTGATGATAGAAAAACAAAAATAGTAGCAGCAGAAGGAGAAATAGATGTTGAAGATTTAATAAAAGAGGAACAATCTGTTATTGCTTTAACACATTTTGGATATATTAAGAGAATGCCAATTGATACATATAGAAGTCAAAAACGTGGAGGAAAGGGAATTACAGGTATTGCAACTAGAGAAGAAGATTTTGTAAAGCAGATATTTACAGCATCAACTCATGATACAATTTTATTCTTTACAAATAAGGGAAAACTATATAAATTAAGAGGATATGAAGTTCCTGAAGCAGGAAGAATGGCAAGAGGAACTGCAATTGTCAACTTGCTAAGTTTAGATGCAGGTGAAAAAGTTTCTGCAGTAATACCAATTCAGAATTTTGCTGAAGGTAAATATTTATTAATGGCAACTAAAAAAGGTTTAATAAAGAAAACAGCTTTAGCAGAATATAATTCAGCACGAAAGACAGGACTTCAAGGTATAACACTAAAAGAAGATGATGAATTAATTGCAGTTAGATTAACAGATGGAGAAGACAATGTAGTCCTAGTAACAAGGAATGGTATG
Organism: uncultured Clostridia bacterium; assembly: GCA_944393125.1. Taxonomy (GTDB): domain Bacteria; phylum Bacillota; class Clostridia; order TANB77; family CAG-508; genus CAG-269. The sequence goes on from CALXZB010000008.1 coordinate 14,098, forward strand.
TGTATAACATTTGATGAAAAAGATGTACGTCCAATTGGAAGAGTTTCTCAAGGTGTTATTGGAATAAGAATTGATGAAAATGATGAAGTTATTGGAATGGAATCAATTATATCAGGTGGAAAAGCAACATTATTAGCTATTACGGAAAATGGATTTGGAAAAAGGACGGAACTTGATGAATACAGAGTGCAAATAAGAGGAGGAAAGGGTGTTGTAACATATAAAATTACACCTAAAACAGGAAAATTAGTAGGAGTTAGAATTGCTACTGATGATGAAGATGTAATGCTAATAACAGATACTGGAACAATAATTAGACTAAAAGTAAAAGATATTAGTATTTTAGGAAGACCTACACAAGGTGTTACATTAATGAGAACAACAGACGGAGGAAAAGTAGTAAGTATAGAAACATTAACTCCTGAAATTGCTGATACAGATGCAGCTGAATAAAATGAAAGAAAGTATAAAAATGAAAAATAATTCAACATTTTATACTTTCTTTTTTTGTAGAAAATTTTATATAAAAAGCAAAATGCTTTCTATCTTTTTAAATTAAATCTTAAATCATTTCCGAAAAAATAATAAATATCATAAAAACCAGCAATTCTAGAACCTATTCTTTCTTCATAATTTTTAAAAATATTATTTATGCTTAAATTAGTAGATATTATTGTTTTGGTAACTTTATTATTTAGATTAAGCAAACGAGTATTTAAAATTGTAAATAATTCACTTAGTTTCATACTATTTAAGCACTCTGTACCTAAATCATCAATTATAAGTAAATCAGATTCTAATACATCTTTATAAAAATTATCCTGTATAGAAGTTTTATATTTATTCATTTTATTATCAATAACTGTCTCCAATAATACTGGAGCTGTTTGATATAAAACATTTTTTCCTTTTTTAATTAATTCATTTGCAATACAATTACTCATAAATGTTTTTCCAAGCCCAGTATTTCCTGTAAATAGCAAATTATGAGTCTGAGGATTATCAAAATTTTCAACAAATTCTATACATTTTTCTTTTATATTTATAATATTTTGACGTGGTGAAATGTTTATTTTATATTTTTCTAGTTCAATTTTGTCAGAAAAAAGATTTATATTAAATACATCAAAATTTTCTTTTGAAAGATTTGATATATTTGATTTGTTATATGATATATCTAATAGCTTTTGCTTTAAACAAGGGCATAAAGTGGAAGCAGAGTTTTCACTTTTTATATATCCCGTATCCTTGCAAATTTTACATTCATAATTAGGCTGTAGAAAGCTATTATCAAGTTTATATTTTTTTAATAATTCATTTTTTTCTTTTTTTAATTCTTCAATTTTTGCTTGAAGATTTTCTAAAGAAGCTGAATTACCATTTAATATATTTTTTGCTGTATTAATTGCAAAATTATTTAATTCATTTTCAATTTCTTGTAAACGAGGATATTTATCAAAAATTTTTTGTTTATGTTCTTCAAAATTCAATTCAGCCCTACGTTTTTTTTGTTCATATTCTAATAACAATGTTGATAAAATTTCGTTAGACATTAATTTCTCCTTTTATATTAAAAAAATCTGAAACAGCAATTTTTGAATCATTTGAATTATTTGTAAATTGTTCAGAAGAAACTCCTGCATTTGCATATAAAAATGATAAATTATCGTATTGTCTTTGATCAAATGATGCTTTTGTTACTTGTTTTTCTAATTGCTTTATATCCTTCTTTTGTTTATTTCGTTGCTCTATAAATGCAAGTATTTCATTTGCAGTTTTTAAATTTCTATCATGCCAATCTGTAATTATATTGTTAAAATATTCAAATGTTGGATTTGACTTGAAAGTAGTTCTTTTTAATGCAATTTCAATTATATTTAAGTCATACCCAAAATCAATTATCCATTTTTCTATATAAGCTTCTTCATACTGAGTTAGAGTTTGTTTTCCTAATTTTTTTGCAATAGTTTTCTTAATTTTTACTAATTTTTCCTGTTTTTGATAGTATAGGTCTAAATCATTCCATGTATGTATTTTATTATTTCCCCAAGCTTCAGCAACCGTTTGAACATATTTTTTGTGTAAAGCAGAACGACTAAAACAATATTCAAAAAGTGCAATCATAACTTGATCATCAAAATTATATTTTGTAAACCATAAATCAATGTCATTATACCAAGAAGGTCCCATAATTCCTTGAAAATAAGCATTATTTATATGATTTATAACTTTTGCTCTAGCTTTATTTTTTGCAACATCTGCAACTTTTTCGGGTGATGCAGTTAAATTAGGAGTATATAATTTATGAAGAGTGGCTTCTTGTAAATTAGTCATAATATAACCAGTTTCTTTTTTGGTAATAAATCCATTTTGCTCTAAATAAGTAAGAGAGTCATTTATATCTTTTAGCTGTAATGCTAATTTTTTCGACATATCATTCAATTTTATATCTTTTTTATATTTTGATAAAAAAAGCATATATAAATACACTTTAACACTATTGGCAGGCATTTGAGATAAATATTCTGCAAAAAAGATGTCAGGGACAACTGTTTCAGAGAATAACAAAGGTACTTCTGGATGCTCTAATTTCATTTTCATTCCTCCTTAAAAAGGAACGAACCTAGTTCAAAAATTAATAAACTAGTTTCTCCTCTAAACTAAGAAAGATTATATCATTTTAGAAAATAAAATCAAGTACAAATTTGAAAATTTTTAATTAAAAAATAAATATTCAATCATTGATATTATAATTTAATATTTTTTATACAAATACAATTTAGGGGAAAATATGTATTTTAATATATATTTAAATACATATGTAATAGGTTCACTATTAAAACCAACAATACTAAATAGAGTAATTGGAAAACATAGTGATATAAGTAAAAATATTTTAACATTCCAACTATTAAAAAAAATGTTGACAGAAAAAAATATAAATATATACCAAAAAATATTGAAAAAAACTGCTGAATAATCAATAATACCAAAAAGTTTATTTTTAAAATTATAATTTTGCGGAATTATAAATTTCATAAAAGCCTCCAATCATTATTTTTTAAAAAAGTTTTCCACATTTTGAGCAAAGGCTGTGGAAACACCTCCTATAAAATCACGTACAAAAGAATTTGCTTTTATTAAACTATAAATTGCACCTACATAAATGAACTTTGTCATTAAATTATTTGAAGAATAATCCATAGAAAATAATATTAATAAAACAATTGCAACAATAATTTGAATAAACAACAATGAAAAAATATTTTTAAGCCATGCTCTAAAAAACCAAGAAGTTGAATCTAAAATTAATGATAAAATTGCAAATGGAGTTAATAAAACAAAGATTTTAATCATTACATATCTAAATGAATATGTAAAAAGTAAATTTAACAATGAAGTTGTAAGGGATGCTTTAATTATACCATCTAAAGAAAATATATTAAGAGAAGTATTCATAAAAATTGTATTATTTACTTCTAATATTAATTCAGAAAAACAAATATTTTTATTAAATAAATCTTCACCTATACCTCTAATTGCTAGAGTTACATTAGAAATTAAATCTAAATATATTTTTATTAAAAAATATGAAAAATTTATACAAATACCAAAGATGATAACTTTAAAAACAAACTGTAATGGATTTTCAATCGATTTATAAGTAAAATGAGCTAATAAATATTTTATTGAATAATATAAAATAAAGCCAAAAAGTAGGGAATTTGAAATTAATAATATTCCATTAGAAGAAGATGTACCTAAGATTTTTTCAAAATAAGAATCATAAAGTATATCAGAACTCACAAAAGTAATATCATCTAAGACATTATATATATTATTATCAATTGAAGAAAATAGGTTAGTAAAAATGGTGTTTATAGTATTAATAATAGAAGAAGTTATATTTGAATAATTTTCCATTTTATCTCCTATCCGATTAGTGATTGAATTGCTGATAATACTAAATCAATGGCTAAAATAAAAGCATATGAAAATAAAGAGCCTGAAATTAATTTTTTACCCATTCGTATTTTTTCCTCATCACCAAAACTAAACTTTCTCATTAGAGCACCAGAACAAACAGCTACAGCAGCTGCTGGAGTAGAAATTTTAATAATCCAGCTTTCAATATCTTCAAAAGCAGAATTCAATTTATTCACTAATTTTGGTGTTGCACCAAAAACAGTAATAGTTGAAGTTAAAATAATACATAAAAAAAGTAAAAATATAAATAGTAATTTTCTCATAAAATCATCCTTTCTATTTTTTAAAATATGGAAACATTTTCAATTTCGAAGGTTTAAAAATATTAGTACCATCAGATAAAAATGTAAGAGCAGAAAATGTTTCTAAATTTTGTGTAAAAAAATTTGTATCATAGATATAGTCTTTTTGAGTATAAGTACTATAACTTTCTGTGATACTTGAATTTTTTGAATTCAAAGAATTTGTTATATAATTAAAGCTTGTTTCTTTTGCATTTTCAGAAATACTTTTAGAAGTATGTAATTTATCTTCTTTACCTAATTGTTTTTGAGTTTCCTCAATTGTAAAAATATCATCGGTTCTAAACCAAATTTTATTAATTAAATTTTGCACAATTACTCTTACAGAATTTTCATCTTTTAAAGAATGTTTTAATGAAGAATAACTTTGTGTAGATATGATATTTATACATTTGGCTTCACGGCTAAGAGAAAAGAAATCAGCATCAGTTTTAGTTACATATTCTGCATATTCATCACAGATAAATGCGGAAGGACGAACTTTATTATGTGATAAATTATACATAACTTCTGATTGAAAATCTAATTTTAAATATGTAGCAATAATTTTTGATAGATTCTTATATTCTGCAATATTCATATTTAAAACAACAATATTACCTTTTTGTAACATAGAACTGAAACCTTTGAAAGTTAAATCTTTTTTTGAAGAACAAAAAATATTAGATATATTATAATCAGAAACAAAAATATTTGTAATCCTAGAAATTTCTGACTTTAATATAGATAAAGTACGAGTATCTAATGAACAGAATTCTTTTTCAAAAAATTCTAAAGCGGTGTTTAATTCATAAATTTGTTTATGTGTTAATTTAGAAGTATAAAATAATTTTTTTAAGATTTCAATTTTTGATTTATAATAACTTGGCTCTGTTATTAACTTGTGAATTTCAATAAATGTGACATAACCATCATTATATAATCTACAAAGTTTAATAGCTTCAGCTAGAATTTGTTCTGCTTTGTCTAGCCAAAAAGATTCAGTATTATTTTCAGAAAACAGTAATAAAATAGTTTTTAATCTATTTGCTAAAACAAAAGGATTAAGATGTGGTTTATGTAAAGGATTATACTTAACTTTTGAATGTAAACCAATTTCTAAAATATCTTGACTTAAATTATACTTTTTTGCTAAGCTTTTTACATATTTATAGTAATTACCTTTTACATCTAATATTAAAATTCCTAGTTTTTGTTGTTGATGAGAGTAATTATATTTAATTAGTTGTTCGGTAAAAGGGTACATAGCAGAACTTGTTTTTCCTGTGCCAATTGTTCCTGTTATTAAAAAATTTTGATATAAACCGGTTTCTGGAATATAAATTTTTTTATTAGAAATAAAGTCTTGACCAATTAATAAATGTAGTGAAGTATTATCATCTGATATGAAATTTTTTTCTTGAATGATACCAGTGTTAAATAGCTTAAATCTTGAAATAAAAATATTTAATATAATATAATTAGAACATACGTATGTTATAACGAAACTGGTTTTTATGTAGTTCCATAAAATAGGATTATTATAACATATATCAAATGGATGTATTCCATAAGGAATAATAATTTCAGTTGCATTGAAAACAGGATAAAAGAGTTGAATTACTGAAATAAAAGATACAAGTAAAAATGAAACGATAAATACAAGTTTTCCAATATTAATAATTATTAGTCCTCCTTTTCTTTTTTGATTTTTAATTTAGAACCTTGTAAATTATGAAATAATTTAATATCGAAATAAGTATAAATTGAATATAAAATGATAAAAAAATTAATAATATAAATAATAAAAAATAGTGTGATTAAATTATAAATATTATCACCGCCTTTTTTTGATAAACATAATATAACAATTTTTTAAAAATGTCTATACTTTTTTTAAAATTTATGATAAAATTTTTAATACAATAAAATACTAAATAAAAATTTTAGTAAAAAATGTTTAGGAGGTAATAAAATGCAAATTAATAAAGATACAAAAATTGGAGAAATTTTACAAGTCGCACCAGAAAAGGCAGAAATTCTAATTGAATGCGGAATGCATTGTATAGGATGTCCAGCATCTCAAATGGAAACATTGGAAGAAGCTTGCGAAGTTCATGGAATTGATGTAAATGATGTTTTAGAGAAGCTAAATGCTTAAAAATATAAGTTTAAAATATTTATAAATAAGTATAAATATTTTAAACTTATAAAAATAAAATAAAAAAATTTAAAAAATGTATTGACAATTGACGAAAAATAGTGTAATATATAAAAGCGTTGTGTAATACAAACATACGGGCTATTAGCTCAGGTGGTAGAGCACTTGACTTTTAATCAAGTTGTCCCGCGTTCGAGTCGCGGATAGCTCACCAAAGATTAATAAAGAATTCTAATTTGAAATATAATTAGAATTCTATAATATCTGGCCCCGTGGTCAAGCGGTTAAGACACCGCCCTTTCACGGCGGAGTCATGGGTTCGATTCCCGTCGGGGTCACCAATGCCACTTTAGCTCAGCTGGCCAGAGCACCGCACTTGTAATGCGGGGGTCCCCAGTTCGAATCTGGGAAGTGGCTCCATAATAAGGTCAATAGTTTTGAGAATACTCTTAATTATTGACTTTTTTTATATTTATATTAATTAGGAGGTCTAGATGATAATATTAGTAACAGGAGCGTCAAGAGGAATTGGGAAAGAAATAGCACAAAACCTAGCAAAACAAGGAAATAAAGTAATTGCCAATTATAATAAATCAGAAAAAGAAGCTCAAGAATTAATGAGAAACAATCAAAATATTGATATTTATAAAGCTGATGTATCAAAAAGAACAGAAATAAAACATATGATAGAATATGTTTTGAATAAATATGGAAAAATAGATGTTTTAATAAATAATGCAGGAATTTCTCAAAATAAATTATTTACAGACATAACAGATAAAGATTGGAACGAAATTATGAATACTAATTTATATTCTGCTTTTTGCACAACTCAAGAAGTACTACCTAATATGATACATAACAAAAAAGGATGTATAATAAATATTTCATCTGTTTGGGGAATAGTTGGTGCATCATGTGAATCTTTATACTCAATTTCAAAAGCAGGAATGGATGCAATGACAAAATCTTTAGCAAAAGAGTTAGGCCCTTCTAAAATAAGAGTAAATTCTATTGCGCCAGGAATAATTGATACAGATATGAATAAAAATTTAAAAAAAGAAGATATTTCTAATATATTGCAGGAAATTCCTTTAGAAAAAATAGGAAATCCATCTGATATTTCTAAGTGTGTTGAATGGTTAATAAATGACAGCTATACAACTGGACAAATAATATCAATTAATGGAGGATGGATAATAACTTAAAACAAAAAAGCCCCCTCAAAGCATATGCTTTGAGGGTATATAAATCAATTCTTACTATTTATTTGTGTCTAAAGCCTTTTTTTTATAATTACCAGAAATTAATTTTGGTAAATATGTAATAATTTTATATACAGCTAAACGTATTTTTTTACTCCAAATATAAGATTTTCTTAATTTTCTCACATTACCAAGTGATACTGGTTCATCATCTAATACTATTAATTCAACAGGTTTTTTTTCGATTGGGAAAACATAATTATTACCATAATTATTATCCCATTCACCATTTTCATTGTAAAAACAAAAATTAAATGTATCACTAGATATAAGATCTATTTCTATTTGAAATCCTAATTCAGTTTTTTCCATTTTTGCATCATTTACATTTTCCCAAGTATTTCCAAATCCATAATGAATAGATACATCATTTGATGCATTTTGAAATAAATTACCTGTATATGAGATTTTTACTTTAGTATTTTCAACTAATTTGTCTGTATTAAAAAAAATATTTTTTGTCAATTCCATTTTTAAAACTCCTTCATCTTTTGTTAGTGATATTATAATATTAAATTTGACAATATTCAATACTTTTTTAAAAATTTTTTAAAAAGTTTCTAAATAAATTGTCAAAAAAATAAATATATGTTATGATAAAATAAGAGATAAAAGGAGAGAAATATGGAAGAAGAAAAAAATGGTAATCAAAGTCAGACAAACTTAGCTATTGTAGCCGAAAAAACAACAAATAACTCAGAGATAATGCTTGAAAATACAGAAAAGTTTGAAGATGAAAAAAGTCGAAAAAGAAAAAATAAAATAAAAATTACAATTATAATAATGTTAATATTAGTAGCAAGTATAATATTATTTTCTACAATATTTGCAGTAATGAATATAAAAAGTACGAAAATACCCCGAGGTGTGCATGTAGCTAAAATTGATTTTTCAAATATGACAAAAGAAGAAGCAAAATCGATACTTGAAGAAATATATTCAAAAAAAGCTGAAAATGAAATATTATTTAAATATGAAGACTTTGAAACTACAACAACATATGAAGCATTAGAAGTAGAATATCAAATAGATAAGGCAATTGATGAAGCATATAATGTTGGTAGAAAAGGAAACATTATAAAAGATAATTGGGAACTAATTAAAGCAATTTTCCAAGAGAAAGAAATAGAGTTAGAAGCAACAATAGATGAAGAAATGCTTAATCAAATTATACAAAATATAAATAATAGTATAGAAGGAGCAGTGGTTCAACCAAGTTATTATAGAAAAGAAGGAGAAGACAAAATTATAATAACTGAAGGAAAAGAAGGACTAAAAGTTAATGAAGAACAAATATATAAAGATGTAAATGAACTTATAAAAAATCAAACAGATATAAACATCATAAAAATACCATTAGAAAATGTACAACCAGATAAAATAGATTTACAAAAAATATATGAAGAAATACATAAAGAAGTACAAGATGCCTATTACACTCAAAATCCTTTTAAAGTTTATCCTGAAGTAGAAGGGGTAGATTTTGATATAGAAAATGCAAAAAACATTATTGCAGAAAAAAAAGAACAATATGAAATTCCTTTAATAATAACAAAACCTAATAAAACAACAAAGGAAATAGGTACAGAAGCTTTTCCAGATTTACTAGCAACTTTTTCTACACAATATCAATCAAGTAATGTAAATAGAACTACAAACCTAAAACTTGCAGCAGATAAAATAAACGGAATAGTTCTATTACCAGGAGAAGAATTTTCTTATAATAAGACAGTGGGTGAAAGAACAGTACAAGCCGGATTTAAAGAAGCGGCAGTATTTAATGCAGGAAGAGTTGAAAATGGACTAGGAGGAGGTATATGCCAAATATCTTCAACATTATATGATGCTGTAGTAATGGCAGATTTAGATGTAACTGTTAGAAGAAATCATCAATTTGTAACGTCATATGTAAAAGCAGGAGCTGATGCAACTGTTGTATGGGGCTCACAAGATTTCAAATTTAAGAATACACGAAAATATCCTATAAAAATTACAATAACAGTCAGTGGTGGAGTTGCAACTGCTAAAATATGGGGAGTAAAAGAAGAAGTAGAATATGATATAACAATTGAAACTAAGAAAACAGCAACAATACCATATACAACACAATATGTTCAAGACTCAAGTTTACCAGAAGGTCAACAAAAAATTGTTCAATCTGGAAGTAATGGACAAAAAGTTGAAGCTTATAAAGTTAAAAGATTAAATGGACAGGTAATTTCAACAACATTATTATCAAAAGATACATATAATGCAATGAAGAAAATAGTACATGTTGGAACTGCACAATAATAAAATATGGAGGTACAAGAGAAATGGAGAAAAAAACTAGAAAGAAAATATTAGTTATACTAATGATAATAACAATATTAGCAACAGACTTTTTAGTACTTAGTACTGGAATAAAAACATATGCATCACAATTAAATAGTGAAACAAATAATGAAAATATAGAATTTTCAGTGTATTTTAAAGATGGAGAAAATAGAGTAGACAGTGTGGAAAAAAGCATAAGAACAGATGATTTGAAATTATATGCTGAAATAAAAGTGAAAAAAGAAGGTTACTTAAAAGAAGGAACAGTAATAGAACTAGAAAACAATAATTTTAACTTAAAAAGTGAAATATTACCAACAAATACACACATAAAAAGTATAGAAGGAAACAAAGTTAATTTAAAACAAATAAATAGTGAAGAAACAGTAGAAATAGAATTGGGAATAGAACCAGTTATAACAGAAAAAATAGAACCAGAATTTCTTTCACAAACGACAACTGTTAAAATGATAGGAGTATATGTATATTCAAAAGCAGAAGAAGGAATTTCTGTAAGAACTGATAAATGGGTTAGTGTAAATTATCAACCAGATGAAGAAACACAAGCAGAAATGGAAACAAAAATAATAACAAACAAAGTTCTTTCAATAGATGGAAAAAATCAAAGATTAATTCAGCAATTAGTAAGAACGAGAATTGTTGATAATGAATATCCAATTGAAAAAACAATAATAAAAGCTCAAATACCAGAATTAAGTGGAAATAAACCAGAAGTAGAAGCAATAGAGATAAATAAAGTAACAAAAATAGGTGATATAAAAACAGAAAATGGAACTTTAGAAATAACATTAACAAATGAAGCTGACTCAAATAATCAAATAAGTTGGAATAAAAATGTTTATGATGAAATTGTTATTTCATACATATATCCAGAAGATGTTGAAGTAGACAAATCAGAAATAGTTACAGATGCAGAAATAAAATTATATAATTCTAAAAAATCATATACATTAAATAATAAATTAGCAATAGAAAATGAAGAATCAAATAATGTAATAATGGGAAGAACTCAAATTACAACAGAGGAATTATATAAAGGAAAGATATATGCAAATATAGGGGAACAGTATAATACATATACAACAATGATTGTAACAAAAGCAAATATAGCGGACAAAGTTGAAATAATTGAAGGAGCAGATTACTTTGTAACAGAGGAAAAAGAATTATCCGCAAATACAAAATATATAGAAACAGAAATAAATTTAGAACAAATGATGCAAATATTAGGACAAGATGGATGGATTGAAATAAAAAGTGGAGAGACAACAATTACTATAAATAAAGATACACAAGTAAATGAAAATGGAGATGTTATAGTAAAATATGTAAATGGTGCAAAAGAATTAAGCATTTCAACAAGTGCACCTGTAAATAAAGGATTATTAAAATTAGAACATACAAAGGCAATAATACAAAATGATTATACAAGAATACAATTACAAAAAGTTAATGAATTAAAAACAAAAACTATTACTACAGCAGTATTAGGTGAACAAAAAATATTGGAAAATTCTGCAGAACCAGCAGTTTTAAAACTAAATGAAACAATGTCAAAAGCAGAATTATCTATTGAAAATAACAAAAAATCATTATCAACAACTGAAACAAATGAAATGACATTAGGAGTTACATTAATAACAAATGGAACACAATATGATTTATATAAAAATCCAAAAATAAGCATTAAATTTCCTGAAGCTGTAGAAAATGTTGAATTAGTAACAGATATAAATAAACAAAATGCAAATGAATTTACAATAAAAAATGGAGGATATAATAAATCAAATAGAACATTACAAATAAATTTACAGGGAGAACAAACCTCATATCCAGAATCAGATTTAACACAAAGCTATATACAACTTAATTTAAAAATTTCACTAAATTCATTAGCAATAGCTCAAAATGATAAAATAATGATGGCATATACAAATGAAAATGCTATTCAGTATTATAGTGGTACAGACTATGGAGTAACTGAACAAGAAATAGAAATATCAGCACCAAGCCAATTGATAAAAAAATTCAACTTAACTTCAAATGAAAATACTTCATTAACAGATACAGTGTTACAAAAAGTAAAAGAAAATGAAGTAGGTAAAGAACTTAATTTTGAAATATCACTAATAAATAATAAGGATTCAAATATAAAGAATTTGAAAATATTGGGAAAATTACCAACAACAGATAATGTAATATCAGGGCAAGAAGCAAATACATTGGAAACAACTTTAAAAGGAATATCTGCTGGAAATGCTACAGTATATTATACAGAAAATTCCAAAGCAACAGTAGATGTAAATAATAAAGAAAATGGATGGTCTACAAATTTAAACTCAAATGCAAAATTATACTTAATACAAGTAGAAGAATTGGAAAGAGGAGCAAATTATACTGCAAATTTAACAATAGAGCCTAAAGATATTAATGGAAATGAATTATCATATACTCAATATGGAGTTATATATGATACAATTTCAGAAACAGAAGTGAAAGAAAGCTCAAGAAAAATAGGATTAGCAACTTCTGATGCTGCAACAATAAAAACCGAAATAACAGCACAAGTAGGAGCAGATGTATTAGAAAACGGTGATACTGTAAAAGAGGGAGAAGTAATAAAATATACTGTTACAGTTACTAATAATGGTGTAAACACTCTTGAGAATTTACAGTTAAAATTAGACGTGCCAGAAGGAACAAGTTATGTAAGACCAATACCTGAAATAGTAGATGAGGATGGAAATATTATACAAGATGGATATGTTTATGCAGATGGATATTATGAAGAAGTGACAGATGAAAATCAATTAGAAGAATTAACAAATATATTAATATCACAATTACCAATAAAAGAACCATATACAATAGAATATGAAGTAAGAGTGAATAAGGGAAGTGCAAATACTGAAATATTAAATCAATCAGTAGTAATATATGATTCAACAGAGATAGGAAATATTGAATTTAAAAACAGTGTACAAGAAGCTAATGTTAGGGTAACAATTAAGAGAGCTACAGATGAATCTATTAATTCATATCCTGGAGGAAAAGGATGTTATAAAATATATGTAGAAAATTTGGCAAATGAAACACTAAATAATCTTGAAATGAAAGTATTATCAGATAAATTTGTTATAAATAGAGTAGATAAAGTTATAGATGGAAATGAAGTTACAATTTATGAAGAAAATGTTCCTGAAACTATAATAATTGACGAAATATCAGCAAATTCTAAGGAAACTTTTTATATAGAAGGAACAATTGATAGAGATATCCAAGAAATGCTTATATCAGCAATAGTAAAAGATAATTATAAAAATACATATAGATCTAATGAATTAAAAGAAGATCTTCCAAATATAGACGTAGAAATAAATATGTCAAGTAATCGAGATAAAGAATATATAAAACAAGATGATATCATAGAATATACTATTATAGCTCAAAACATGGAAAATATAGATACAGAAATAGCTATAATAGATGAAATACCAGATATTTTACAAATACAATCTGTATATATAAATGAACAACTAAAAAAGCAAACAACTAATGAGGAAGATACAAATACATATGTTGAAACAATTAATAATTATATATATGAAACAACAATATTAGGAGCTAAGGAAACATTTGAAGTAAAAATATTAGCAAAAGTAGGATATGTACCTAGTATGTATCATGGAAAAACTATAACTAATAGAGCAGAACTAATGACTTTTAATGTATTAGAAGATTCATCTAAAGTTATTACTCATGTATTAAAATCAAATGAAGTTTCAAATGAAAATGTTGAAAATATTATAAGTGGTATTGCATGGTTTGATGAAAACGAAAATGGAAAACTAGATGCAGGTGAAGAGAGGTTATCAGGTATAGTTGTAAAATTATATGATATTTCAACAAATGATTATGTAAGAGATAGAGAAAGTAATATTATACAAACAATAACTGATAATGATGGGGAATATAATTTTTCTCAAATAAAGGATGGTTCATATTTAATTGTATTTGAATATGATTCTGAAAAATATGTGTTAACAATAGCTAATGCAGAAAATGTAGATTCATCAATAAGTTCAAAAGCAAGTATTAAAAAAATTAACTGGGATACATATATAGAAAGAGTTGGTGCTATCGAAATAAACAAATTAGATAGAAATGTTTTTGACATGAATATAGGCTTGAAAGAAAATATAGGTGAAACACCATCAGAAGAACAACCAGGAATAGAAGAAATTCCAGTAGAACCAGATGAACCAGAAAATCCAGATGATCCTAATGAACCTGATATTCCTGAAGAACCAGATGATGACAATACAGGAGATAATTCAGAAGATGAAGAAAAACCAGGAGTAACTCAAGAAACAAAATTAATAAGTGGATATATATGGTTAGATTCTAATGCAAATGGAAGAAAAGATAATTCTGAAAACTATTTGTCAGGAATAAAAGTTAGAGTATATGATGTTTTAAATAAAGAATACATAAAAAATGATAATGGAGAAATATTAGTTATTTTGACAGATGATAATGGCAAATATGAAGTAAGTAATATAAATAAAGGATCATATATTTTGGTATTTGAATACAATGCAGAAGAATTTAAATTAGGCTCACAAAACTCAAATATAGTGGCAAAAGAATTAAATATAAATGGACAAAATATTACTGCAATAGTTACAGATACAATAAAAGTTCAAGATAATATATACAATGTAAATGTAGGATTACAAGAAAATTTAAAATTTGATTTAGAATTAGATAAATATATAAGTAAAATAATTGTTCAAACAAGTAAAGAAACAAAAACATATAATTACAATGAAAAAACATTAGGAAAAGTGGAAATTCACAGAAAACAAGTACAAGGAGCAAATGTTGTATTAGAATATACAATAAAAATTAAAAATAATGGTGAAATAGCTGGATATGCTAAAAACATAGTAGACTATTTACCAAGTGGATTAATGTTCAGTTCAGAATTAAATAAGGATTGGTATATATCTGGAAATTACTTATACACAAAGAGCTTAGAAAATACTGTAATAAATCCAGGAGAAGAAAAAGAAGTTAAATTAATTTTAACCAAAACAATGACAAGCGAAAATGTAGGACTAATAAACAATACAGCAGAAATATATCAAGACTATAATCAATTTGGAGAATCAGACATAGATTCAACTCCTAATAATCAAAATCAAAATGAAGATGATTTTGGATCAACAGATGTAATTATACAAATTGCAACAGGAGGAAGCATAATAGCATATATAGTACTTATTTTCATAAATATTGTATTGATATTTATAGCATTAAAAATTATGATGATGAATGAAATCATAAAAGTAAAAACAAAAGAGGAAAGGAGGTAAGAACACATGAAAAAGAAAATGAAAACAATAATATTGTTAATATTAATTATAGGCATTGTAGTAGGTGTAATATTTACAAGTAATAATAAGTCATATGCGGCACCAGATGGAACATGGCAATCTAGTGAATGTAGTGTAGATCTTGGAGGCTATATAAATAGTGGTGGAAATAGCTGGATGACATCATATTGGAATACATATTGTTTACAACATGGAACAGCATTAAGAGATAATATGTCACACTATATAAAATATAAAGTTGAAATAAGAGGAAACACAGCAACATTTTATAATCCGAATAAAAGTGTAAAAGGGACTGTTGTAACAGAAGAAAACAATGTATTAGCTGCAATTTTAACTCCTAATGATTATATACCATATTCTGTATTACAGCAAAGTAGTAGAGTTCATTATGATTGGTGGTCTATTGGAATGTATGTGGATCATTCACACGCTGTTCACCCTACTAAAACATATGAAGATTATAGTAGAGCACAATTAGCTTTATATTCTTATTTGGGAAAATGGAGTAGTGCATGTTCTAGCAAAGGTGTATCACCAGGATGGTCTTATGGTGCGAGTGGAATAGGAGATTATTCTGAAGCAGAGGCAGGAGTATGGTTTTGTGAAGATTTAGCAAGAGCAGGAACATTTAATGTAGATTTATATTATTTAGAAGCAGGTTCTTACCAAAATCTTCTAGTAGCTAATCCATATAGAGCAACTGAAGGCAAACCAGTTGAAACTACTTCTGTATCAGTAAAGAAAGTATGGAATGGTGATAATAACAATGCTTATTATAATAGAAAGCCAATAACTGTACAATTAAAAGCAAATGGAGCAGTAAAGCAAACACAAACTTTAAATGATTCAAATGGATGGAGTTATACATTTAGAGATTTGCCTACAAATGTAACATATACAGTATCAGAAGTATCTGTTCCAGGATATACAACCAATATAACAGGAAATGCTCAAAGTGGTTTTACAATAACAAACACATTACAAAGAACAAGTGTAACAGTCCGAAAAACATGGAATGATGAAAACAATAGAGATGGAAAAAGACCAAGTTCTGTAAAAGTAACATTATATGAAAATGGAGTAGCTACTAGCACAACAGCGACACTGAGTGCATCAAATGGTTGGGCATATACATTTTCAAATTTACCTAAATATAAAAATGGATCCCAAGTAAAATATACTATACAAGAAACTGTACCAACAGGATACACAGCAACATATTCTGGAAATGGAACAACAAATGTATCAATAACAAACACCCATATACCAGAAAAAACACAAGTAACAGTAACCAAAACATGGGAAGATGCATACAATGGAGTTGAGGACTTTGATGAAATAAGACCAAGTTCAATAACTATGACTTTATATGGAAATGGAGTAAAAGTAACAAAAGATGGATTCGGAAATGCAATAACAAATCCAATAACAATTAGTGGAACATCAAAAAATTGGACAGGAACATTTACAAACTTGTATAAATATGAAAATGGAAAAGAAATAGTATATACTGTAAAAGAATCAGGAATTCCAGAAGGATATCAAAGCACTGCCAGTGGAAAAACAACTGTTGTAAATACACATGTACCACATTATGATGGATATATTGAAATATCAGGAAAAGCATGGCTAGATGGAGAAGGAGGAAAACAAAACAGTATAAATGGTACATTTGATAAAGATACTGATCCAAATTCAACTGACCAAGGATTAGCAAATATAAAAGTAACATTAAAAGATGAGAGCGGAAATACTATAAAATCAACATATACAGATGAAAATGGTAATTTTACAAGAAGTGACTATGGATATACAGATGAAAATGGAAATTATACAATAAGAGTAAATTATGATAATAGTGTAAATGCTTATAAATTATATGAAGATGCTGCAACAATAGAAGCAAAGATAAAAACAGCATATGTAGAATTTGAATATGATGGAATGTTATATACAACAGTAGCAAATGCAGATAGTGGAGAAAATACTTCTAAAGCAATAGAAAATGAATCAACAAGAAATACTTTTGATAATAATCATTCAGTAGTAACTTCAGAAACAAATCCTAACAGTTGGAGTGATAGAAATATTACAGCAAGTACAAAAGGAGTAATAGAATTTGATGATACATATAAACATATAACAAATGGAACATCAAAAGAAAATATAAAATATTGTGATGGAAACGGTAACTATGTAAGAACTCAATATAATGATTCAACTAAAGTTACAACAGGAAAACACACATGTACAAATTGTGAAGGAACAGGACATTCAAAAGAAGAATGGCAATATGAAGTAGAAGTAATGAAAATACAAAATGTAAATATAGGACTATTTAAAAGAGAACAACCAGATGTAGCTATATTCTCAGACTTAACTAAAGTTGAAGTAGAAATGAATAATCAAAAATATACATATTTATATGGGGTAAGAGGTAGCGATAAAAATAATGTAGGATTACAGGCAAAATTTGAAAATAAAGATACATATACATATAGAAGACCAGTAAATCCAGCTGATATAGCATATATCAATGAACCAACAACTCAAAGCGGAATGAGTGTAAAAGTAACATATGAAATAAAAGTAGCTAACTTATCATCAACATTAGTAACAACAATTCACAGTATTTCAAATTATTTTGACTCAGAATATACAATGCTAAACAGTAGCGGATGGAAAATAACAGAGGAAGATGGATTTAATAAAGCAGTATACAATGGTGATTTAGACATAACAGTAAATCGAGGAACTGAAGTCTTGGTAACAGAAGTAACATACAGTGTTAGCTCAGAAGCAATATCAAATCTATTGAATGAAGAGGCAACATTAAATAATGCGGTAGAAATAGAATCTTACTCAACTACTTATGGAGAAAGTACTTTATATGCAGAACAAAGAACTGGAGGAAATAGAACAGGAAAATCATATGCAGGATATGATTATGATTCACATCCAGGAAACGCAAATATACAGCTTGCGACTGGAGAAGATGGAATAACAAGATTATATTCAACAGATAAAAACGATAATATAATACCTACAGATAAAATGGAAGATGATACAGATATAGCACCATCATTTGTACTATGCTTAGATGCACCTACAACATTATCAGGAACAGTATTTGAAGACGCAGATGCAAGAAATGATGCAGATAATAAAGATGAAAGAGTCGGAGATGGTAAATACGATTCTAATAATGAAAAAACAGTAAAAAATGTGAAAGTTGAACTTTATGAAAAAAATGATGAAGGAAATTTTGAAACAGCAACTGTATATGATGAAAATGGAAATAAAATAACAAACGGTTCAGTGCAAACAACAGATGGAAATGGAGAATATGCATTTACAGGAGTAGTAACAGGCAAAGAATACTATATACAATTTATATATGGAGATGATACTACAGAATTAGTAGAACCAACTAAAATTAATGATGATACAAAACCAGATATAAATGCAAGAAACTATAAATCTACAATAATAACAGAACCAACACTTATAAACATATTTAAAGGTACTTCAAATGATATGTATTGGTATATAAATATTAGTGATAATTATTCAGTAGCTATAGATGATATGGAAAAAAGACTAGAAATAAGTGATTTACAATACAGTACATATAATGAAAAAATAAATATGACAGCATATAGTAAACCATTTATAACTAAATTAGAATTTGATAGTTTAGAATCAGGACAATCAGATAAAGATGGAAACATTGGAATTTCGAATAATTTAAGTAAGCTAGATTTTGGAATTATAGAAAGACCTAGAGAAGACTTATTTACACAAAAAACAATATCATATATAAAATTATCATTAGCAAATGGACAAGTAATATTTGAAGGAGATCCAAGAACACAAGACTTAAATTATGTAAAAGCAATTGGATTTGAACAAACAGTAAATTCAGGAGCAGATGCAAGATTTGTCAATGAAAAAAGATTGTTAGCAGAATTAGATGCAGAATTAATACAAGGAGCACAACTAGAAGTAAAATATGAAGTATCAGTTACTAATAATAATGAAATTGACTATGATTATGGAGAAAATTCAGATTATTACTATTATGGAACTATTCCTACTGGAGAAAATCCACTAGCGACAACAATCGAGTTAGTTGATTATTTAAGTGGAGAAGTAGTATATAAAGAAGATACAAACCAGTGGGAAAAAACAGAAGCATCTCAATTAAAAACAGAAGGACTTATAAGTCAAGAAACAGAAAAATTTGTAAAAGAAAATGATTATAAAGTATTTTTACCAAAATTTGAAGATGGAAATTCTGGTGAAGTAACACTAGAAAGAAAGGAAACTTCAAAGATATTGACAATGTCAATTACAAAAGTATTAACAAATCAAACTACAAACGCATATGATAATGGCATTGAAATAATAAAAATAGATGGAAAAACAGCAAGAACAATCCAAGAAATAAATGGAGAGATAGTAGAAAAAACATATAAGCCTGGAAATTATGTACCAACACAAGGTCCAAATGAACAGGATGATGATACAGTAGATGTAATAATTACTCCACCAACAGGTACAACAAAATATGTTGCAACATACATTGTTACAATATTAGCAGGATTAATAGTAATAATTACAGGAATTGTATTTATAAAGAAAAAAATCTTAACAAAATAAGATAAAAATATAGAAAAATGGAGAAAGAAAATGTAAAAATTATTCTTTTTCCATTTTTTTTCGACTTTTTTAATAAAATTTTACATAATATAGCTAAAAAACTTGTTAAAAATGTCAAAATGTGGTATAGTATAAAGAGGAGAAAATACCTAAAAATATGTATTAAGCAATAATATGGAGGTAAAAAATAATGGAAAAGAAAATGTTAAAAAAATTAGTAGCATTAATTGCAGTAATAACTATCTTATCAACAGACTTTTTTATGTTAGGAACAAGTTTGTTAACTTATGCTACTCAAGTTACTAATGAAATAGAAGGATATCCTAATATTCATTTTTCTACTTATTTTAAAGATGGAGAAAATGAAGCAAAGGAAATAACCCAAAGTATAAAAGAAGAAACTATAAAAATATATGCGAAGATAGGAATAAATAGTGATGTAGACTATTTAGAAAATGTTCAAATAAAATTAGTAAATAATAATTTTAACATTTTATCTTCTAACAAAGGAACTTTGGATGGCAATACAGTTAAATTAGATTATATTGCTGCCGGAAGTTCTACAGAAATTGAATTAAATATTGAACCAATATTTGAAGATAAAATAGCATCAGATATGATATTAAAACCACAAATAGAAATGAGTGCTAATTACAAAAATGCTGAAGCTCCAGAAGGGGAAGAAATTACAGCAACAAGTGAATTGAACATAAAATATCAACCAGACGAATCAACAGAAGCGGAATTAACAGCAGATATAATTACAAATAAGGTATTAACTATAAATGGAAAAAATCAAAGAGTAATTCAAACTTTAATAAAATCAAGATTAACTAATAATGATTATCCAGTTAAACAAACTATATTAAATGTTAATATTCCAAATTTAGGTGAAACAGAGCCAGAAGTTAGAATATTAACAGTAGGAAAATCAGCAACAAATGGATTAACAGAGATAAGCAACAAAGTAATTGAAAATGGACAATTACAAATTACTATAAACAATGAAATAGATGAGAACAATCAAATCAGTTGGAATAAAAATGCCTATGATGAGTTAATTATAACATATATATATCCAGAAACAGCAGATGCAAATAAAGTAGAGATAACAGCAAATTCTGAAATAAAATTACACAGTTCTGGAAATACATATACAGCAAAATACACAAAAGGAATTGAAAATCAAGAATTAGATAATACAATATTAGAAAGAACAGAAGCAATAACAACAGAATTATATAAAGGACAGTTATATGCTAATTTAGATACACAATATGATACAAAAACATCAATAATTGCTACAATTGTAGACACAGAAAAAGAAATTAGTGTACAAGAAAAATCAGATGTGTTTGAAACAGATACAAGCGAAGTTAAAGCAGATACAAAATACTTAACAACAAAAATTAACTTAGAAAATATGTTATACATATTAGGACAAGAAGGAAAAATTGAAATAAAAAATGGACAAACAGTAATAAATATTAATAAAGATTCATCAGTAGACCAAAACGGAAATGTAATAATTAATTATGAAAATAGTGAATCTGAAATAACAATAACAACAAGTAAACCAGTTAATGCTGGAGTTTTAGAAATTTATCACACAAAAGCAATAATTGGCAATTCATACACAAGAGAAGATATAAGATCATTCAATAAATTAAAAATAACAGGAGAAGATCAAACAAGTATTGAACTAAAAGAAACAGTAACAGAAGCACAACTAACAATAGATAGAACATCTCTATCAGCTACAGAATCAAATGAAGTAATGCTTGGAATTAAATTATTAACAGATAGTGTAAAATATGATTTATATAAAAATCCAACAATAACAATAAAATTTCCAAATGCAGTAGAAAATGTGGAATTTATAGATGAACCAAATAAAATATATGCAGATGAATTTTCAATAATAAGTAAAAATTATGATTCATCAAATCATACACTTAAAATTAATATGTCAGGAGAACAAACAAAATATCCTGAATCATCATTAACACAAAGTTATATACAATTAAAATTAAAAATAACATTATCACAATATTCAATGTCACAAACTGATAAAATAACAATGACATATACAAATGAAAACGCAACTCAATATGTAAATGGAACAGAATACGGAATAGTAGAGAAATCAATTGAAATATCAGCACCAAACGAATTAGTTAAAATATTTAATATAAATTCAAGTGAAAATACATCATTAACTGAAAAAGTTTTACAACAAGTAAAATCAGAAGATGCAGGAAAAGAATTTGATTTTAATGTTACATTAATAAATAATAAAGATACAGATATAAGCAATATAAAAATATTAGGAAAACTACCATCAACAGAAAATACTATTACAGGTGAAAACAAAAATACACTAAACAGTATTCTTAAAAAAATAACAACACAAAATGCAACAATATATTACACAGAAAATGTTAATGCAAATGCTAATATAGATGATAGTACAAATGGATGGACAACAAACATAAATTCAAACGCTAAATTATATTTAATAAAAATAGATAAATTAATTAAAGGAGAAAAATTTACAGCTCAGATAACAATTAAAATGCCAGATGCAATAACAGAGAATGCTATTTCATATTCACAATATGAAGTTATATATGATACTGACACTGAAAATGAAGTAAGAGAAAGTTCAAGAAAAATAGGATTAATGTCATCATTAGTAGCTGGAATAAATGTAGAAACAACAGCACAAGTTGGAAATGACATATTAGAAAATGATGAAAGAGTAAAAGAAGGGGAAGTTATAAAATATACAGTTACAGTAAGTAATAGTGGAACAGAAAAGCTAGAAAATGTAAAAGTAAAACTAGATATTCCAGAAGGAACTGTATTAGTAAGACCTATAGAAAAATATATTTTTGATGAAGGAACAGATGGAGAAACAGTAATAGAAAATGGTGGATTCGTATATGCAGAAGGTAAATACTATGAAGAAATAACAGACAATGAAGAATTAGCAAAACTAACTAATATTACAATTCAAGAATTACCACAAAATGGTACTTATTCAACAGAATATGAAGTAAGAATAAATAAAGGAACAGCAAATAAGGAAATTTCAAACAAAATAGATATAACATATAATGAATCTTCAATCGAATCTAAAGAAATTAAAAATTTTGTTGAAGAATCTAATATTAGAGTAACAGTTAAAAGAGCTGTAGATATATCTGAACAATTATATCCTAATGGATATGGAGAGTTTATAGTATATGTAGAAAATTTATCTGATTCAAAAATAGAAAATCTTGAATTACAAATATTATCAGAAGGTTTTAAAACAGAAACAGTAACAAAGTTGAGTGAAGATGCAAATACAAATAATAAAATAGAAATAAGTGAGATTGAAGCTAAAGAAATAATTACTTATGCAGTATATGGAAAAATTGATTCAAATATAAATGAAATGAAAATATGGGCAATTGTAAAAGATTCAGCAAAAGAAATATATAGATCAAATTTAGTAAAAGAAATATTGCCAAAAGTAGATGCTTTAGTAAGTATTACAAGTCCTCAAAATGGAAAAGTAATACAAGAAGGAGATACTGTAGAATACAATATAACTGTAAAAAATACAGGTGATATTGAAAGTATTGTACAAGTTAGTGATATAATTTCAGAATATTTAAAAGTAGAATCAATATATGTTAATAAAGAGTTAATAGAATCATCTAACACAAACAATATAAATTATCCTATAGTATTGAAACCACAAGAACAAGCAATAATAGATATAAAAGCTAAAGTAGGATATATTCCAGAATTATATCATGGAAAAATAATAACAAATAATGTAACTATAAAAGTAGCAGATGTTATTGAAAGAAAATCTGAAACAATTACACATATAATAAAATCAAGTGAAATGCTAGATGATGATTTAAACAATATAATCAGTGGATTTGTATGGTTTGATACAAATTTAAATGGAAGTAAAGATAATGAAGAAGAAACTCTATCAGGTATTAGTATTAAATTATTTAATATAACAACTCAACAATATGTTACAGATGAATACGGAAATCCAATTGAAGTTTTAACTGGAGAAAATGGAGAATATGTATTTACAAATATTGCAGAGGGCTCATATATAATGATATTTAAGTATAATGATAAAGAGTATAAATTTGAAATTAATAATTTATCTGAAAATATGCTTGATATAAATGTGGGATTAAATGAAAATCTTGAAGTAGAGATTCCAAATGAACCTAATAATCCAGAAAATCCTGAAGATTCTGAGAACCCAAGTGATTCAGAAGAACCTGGAACATCAGAAGAACCAGATGAAGAAAATTTACAAACAATTAATGGTGTAGCATGGTTAGATGATAATAGAAATGGTCAAAAGGAAGATACAGAAACATTATTATCAGGAATAAAAGCTAAATTATATGACATAGCAACTAAAAAGATTATAGCTGAAGCAACAACAAATGAAAATGGTAAATATGAATTTAACAATGTAGAAAATGGCAAATATATAATTATATTTGAATATGATACAGAAGAATATGAACCTACAATATATATGGCAGAAGGGATAGATACTACAGAAAATTCAAAAGCAATTTTAAATAATATAAATATTGAAGGAAAAGAAATTTTTGCAGCAGTAACAGATATTATAGAAGTGCAAGAAAACAATATATCAAATATGAATATAGGTTTGAAAGAGAATTTAATATTTGACTTAGAACTCAATAAATATATTAGTAAAATAATAGTACAAACTAGCGAAAAAACAAAACAATATGATTATGAAAATGATACATTTGCAAAAGTAGAAATTCATAGAAAACAGATACAAGGAGCAAATGTTGTACTAGAATATACAATAAAAGTTAAAAATAATGGAGAAATTGCAGGATATGCAAAAAATATAGTAGATTATTTACCAAGTGGATTAACATTTAGCTCAGAATTAAATAAAGATTGGTATATATCTGGAAATTACTTATATACAAAGAACTTAGAAAATACTAAAATACAACCAGGAGAAGAAAAAGAAGTCAAATTAATTTTAACAAAAACAATGACAAGCGAGAATGTAGGACTAGTTAATAATAGAGCTGAAATATATCAAGATTACAATCAATATGGAGAAGCGGATGTAGATTCAATACCTAATAATCAGTCAATAAATGAAGATGATTTTGGCTCAGTAGATGTAATTATACAAATTGCTACAGGAGGAAGCAATACAGCATATGTAATACTACTAATAATAAACATGATATTAATAGGATTTGCAATAGAACTAATGATTAAAAAACGTATAATAAAAATACCAAGTAAGAAATGGAGGATGTAGAAGATATGAAAAATAATAGAGCAATGAAAATAGTAAGTTTAATATCAATTGCAATGATTTTAATAGTTTCAATAATAACTCTTGCTATTAGTAATAAATCTTATTCAGCTTCTGGTGCAATAGATCTTTGGTCAATTCCTAATGATGGAAGTTGGTATAAAAATAATACATATTTTTCAGTTTCATTTGCACATCTTATAAATTACAATAATGTTTATTGTATTCAAAAAGGGCAAAGCTTTCCTCGTCAAGGTAAATACATGGAAGTAAAATACTTTATCTCAATAAGTGGGGAAACTGCAAAAATTTATAAAGCAGACAAGCTATATCCAGACAGCGGAAAATTAGTAAAAGAATGTGAAGGTGAATATAATAATTTATTAGCAGCAATTGTATGTGAAGGTGAAATGAGTTTAGGATATGGGGCATCAGATGGAGACTATAATGATTCACAAATTGCTTTATACTACTATTGGAACGAATGGCTTTCACTTTCTGGAGCTAATGCATATATGTCTGGTTCTAGTTCAAATAGTAGTATAGTAAATACTGTTGGACAAGATAGAGTAAACCAAATTATGGAAAGATATAAAGAATATGCATCTAAATACTTATATAATGCAAAAATATATTATATGACACCAGTATTCAATAGCATACAAAGAATATTATTAGTTGAAAGAGGAGAAAGAACAGAACTAAATATAGATATACCTGTAGAAAAGAAATGGCTTGATGGTGAAAATAAATTTAATACAAGAACAGAAATAACAGTTGAATTACTTGCAAATGGTAAAGAAACAGGTAAAAAATTAGTATTAAATCAATCTAATAATTGGAAAGGTGAATTCTCAGATTTAGATAAAAGAGATAGCAATGGACAAGAAATAACATACAGTATAAAAGAAATAGATACCCCACAAGGTTATACATCTTCTGTAACAGGAAGTGTAAAAGACGGATTTGTAATAACAAATACTTTGCTAACAGAAGTAAAAGTTGTAAAACAATGGGATGATAATGATGATTTAGACGAGTATAGACCTTCATCATTAAAAGTAACTTTATTTGCAAATGGAGTTTCAACAGGAAAAACAGTTATACTAAATGAAAGTAATAATTGGACAGCAACTTTTGAAAAATTAAATAAATATGATAAGCAAGGAAATGAAATCAACTATACTGTACAGGAAGAATCAATTGATAAATATGAAAAACCAGAATATAACAAATCTGAAGATTCTAAAAATGGTTATATAACATGGACAATAACAAATAAACATGTACCACATTATGATGGTTATATAGAAATTTCTGGAAAAGTGTGGTTAGATGGAGAAGGCGGAAAAGGAAATGACATAAATGGAGTATATGATGATAAAGATTCTGTATTAGAAGGAATAATTGTTAGATTAAAATATGTAGATGAAAATGGAAATCATAAATTATTTAATACAAATCTTCCAAACATATATGAAACAAAAACAAATTCAAAAGGTGAATATAAAATACAAGTAAACTATGATAATAGTCAAAATGTATATAAATTATATGAAGATATAAATGTTGTAAACAAAAAATTAAAGACAGCATATGTTGAATTTGAATATGATGGAATGAAATATACAACAGTAGCAAATGCAGATAGTGGAGAAAACACTTCTAAAGCAACAGAAAATGAATCAACAAGAAATACCTTTGATAATAATCATTCAGTAGTAACTTCAGAAACAAATCCTAATAATTGGACTGATAAAAATATTACAGCAACAACAAAAACAATTACTTCATACGAAAGCAATGATGAAAATAGAGATGTAGTTGTAAAATATTGTAATGGAAATGGTACATATATAAGAACAAATCCAGAAGGTGCTTGGAAAGAAATATTATCAGGAACAAAAGATTTAGCATGTAATAGTGGTAGTGGACATGAACTTAGAACACATGGTATAACTGTACAAAAAATACCAAATATAAATTTAGGATTATTTGAAAGAGAACAACCAGATGTTGCTATATTCTCAGACATAAAAAAAGTAGAAGTAGAGATGAATAATCAAAAATACACATATTTATATGGAGTAAGAAGTGATAAATATAATCCAGAAGATTCTAATTACATACAAACTAAATTCCAAAATAAAGATACATATACTTATCAAAGACCAGTAAATCCAGCAGATATTGCATATTTAAGAGAAGTTAATAAAAATGCAATGGAAGTATATGTAACATATGAGATAACTGTAGGAAATATATCAAGCACATTAACAGTAGTAGTAGATAGTATAATAAATGACTATGATTCTAATTATCAAATTAAATATGGCGATGGAGAGAGTTCAACAGAGAGATATCATATAACATATGGAACAATGGATGATAATGGTAATATACAAGGTACAAGTTTACAAGAAAATCAAATATCTGAAGTAACAAATAAAAATGGATATTCAGAAATAGTATTAAGTGGATTAGGAATTGAAGTAGAAAAACAATCAGAATCAAAAAACAAGATATATATTAGATACAAAATTAACCAAGAAAAATTACCAGAATTATTTAATGAAAATACACCACCATTAAATAATGCAGTTGAAATACTTTCTTATTCAACAAAATATGGAGAAGATACTTTATATGCAGAACAAAGAACTGGTGGAAGTAGAACAGGAGAACCATATGCAGGATATGATTATGATTCACATCCAGGAAATGCCGAAATATTTATAAACAATGAAGGTAGATTAGAAGCACGTAATTTACAAGATGATACAGATATAGCACCAGCATTTGTACTATGCAAAGACAATGAACCAAAAATATTATCAGGAACTGTATGGGAAGATACAGATAGTAATACTAGTGATAATGAAAGAATAGGTGATGGTAAGAAAACTGGTGATGAAAAAACTGTAGCAAATGTCAAAGTAGAAATGTATAAAGTAAATGATGATGGAAGTATAAGTGATGAACCAGCAACATTATACAAAATAAACACATCAACAGGAGAAATAAATTCTATACCAGCAATATCATATACAAATAGTGATGGATATTATTCATTCGGAAATGAAGAAGGATATAGTGTTGTAACAGATAGATATATTTTGAAGTTTAAATATGGAAATGGAATAGATGGTTCAACAGCATCAACAATAAATAATGTAAGCATAAGTGCGAGAGACTATAAATCTACAATAATTAGTTCTGAAACAGAACTATATAATATGTTTAAAGGAACAAGTAATAATGAAGAATGGCATTTAAACATAAGCAAAGGATATTCAATAGCTGTAGATGAAATAGAAAAAAGACTTCAAACAGAAGATTTACAATATAATAACTTTGACGATAAAATAAATATGACTGCATATAGTAAACAATTTAAAATGCAAGTGGAATTTAATCCAAGTAAAACTTCAACAGTGCTAGAAGATGGTAAAACATTAAAAGGTGGAAACGAAGTATTAAAAAATGAATTAAATATATTTGACTTTGGTATTATTGAAAGAGCAAGAGAAGATATATACGTACAAAAAACTGTAGATTACTTAAAAGTAACATTAGCAAATGGTCAAGTATTAATAGAAGGAAATCCAATAGAAGACAACCTAGATTATGTAAAAGCAGTTGGATACAAGCAAAATATTAGCAATGGTAAAGAAGCTAGAGAAGCTTTAGAAAAACAAATGCTAATAGAAATGGATTCAGAATTAATACA
Organism: uncultured Clostridia bacterium; assembly: GCA_944393125.1. Classification (GTDB taxonomy): domain Bacteria; phylum Bacillota; class Clostridia; order TANB77; family CAG-508; genus CAG-269. The sequence continues at coordinate 43,270 of CALXZB010000008.1, forward strand.
AGGAGCTCAATTAGAAGTTAGATATGCAATTAATGTTGTTAATAATAGTGAACAAGATTATGATTATTATGTCGATGGACAAATAAAAACAGAATATTATTACTTTGGTACAAACAATGTTGACAATAGCCCAATAATAACAAGTTCTGTAAATTATCTTGTAGACTATGTAGATACAGATTTTGTATATACTTGGGAAAATGCAGATGCTTGGACTAAAGTAACTGCTGAAGAATTATCTCAATCAGGAAAAGAGCTTATAAATGAAAAAACAGTAGAAGCATTAGAAAATGAAGAGTACATAGCATATGCAACGACACAATTTAGTCAATTAGCTCCTGGAGAAACATCTCAAACACAACATGCAACAGCTAAAAAATTATTAACAAATAAAGATGAAAATGTATATGAAAACCATATAGAAATATTAAGTATTGATGATAAAGTTGCTAGAACAATGTCAGGTAAAGACGAAAATGGAACACCAGTTACAAAACAATATAAACCAGGAAATTATGTTCCAAGTACAGCTTCAAGATTTGTAGATGATAATATAAGTTCTAATATGCCAGGAAGACATGAACAAGATGATGACATAGCAAAAATAATAATAACACCTCCAACAGGTTCAACAAGTGAAATAATTATGTATGTAATAATGGCAGTAGTTGAATTATTGATAGTATTTATAGGAGTAGTATACATTAAGAAAAAAAGACTAATAAAATAAAGTTTAAATAAAACTAAAAAAGAGCCCTCTTGATATTGACAAGAGGACTCTTTAGTATTATAATAATTATGTTATGCACCATTAGCTCAGCTGGTAGAGCAACAGACTCTTAATCTGGCGGTCCTCGGTTCGATTCCGAGATGGTGCACCAGAGAGAGGTACAAAGATTTGTTAAAAACAATTTTTGTATCTTTTCTATATTTTAGAACTTTACATATAGATGCTTTTATAAAATTATAACTTTATTTCAATAAATTTGTTCCAAGATTTATATTCTATAATAGGAGAAAAAAACATATGAAAATAGAAACAAAATTAACTTTTAATAATATGAAAAAAAATATAAAAAGAACAATATATACCACAATTTCA